>NZ_JAKUFQ010000046.1:0-41301 GCF_022663475.1 Bacillus cereus group sp. BfR-BA-01382 | reverse complement strand
GTTCGTTAAGAAGGCGTAAGACAATAAAAAGAGGGGGCGAATAGCCTCCTCTTTTTATTATGTCACTTTTTGTCGGTAAATCGATATTTCGTGCAAAATCGTTGATATATTGTAAGTTATGATAGATATATTTGAAAAATCGTTGATATAATTTCACTCACCGAGAACAGGGCATCATTTACTGAGCGAAAGTTACGATTCACTTCGCATCATAGTCAACCTCTTTCAACTGACATCGCTTATTAAAGAACGTTTTATATCCAAGCTGTAAAAAGATAATGACAGCGAAAGCGGTACTTCCTGAAATACCGAGTATGATAGCGATTTGATATTGAATGGCTGTGAATGGTGATACACCGGATAATATTTGACCAGTCATCATGCCTGGTAAGCTTATAATTCCCATTCCGACCATAGAATTAATTGTTGGTAAAATAGCAGAATCAAAAGCGTCTCGAATGAGCGGAGCAGCTGCTTCTTTCGGTGTTGCGCCGAGCATAAGTGCACCTTCAATTTGACCTCTTTGCGATTTCATATTGTTTAAGAACGTATTTGCGCCGAGAGAAACACCAGTCATGGCATTACCGACTAACATTCCCGTAATAGGGACGATATATTGCGGAGCATACCAAGGGTCATGACCGATAATAACAAAGATAAATAGTAGAAGTGGCCCAATTGATCCAGCGACCATGGAAAGGGCGGCTACTCGTTTTAATTCTTTAGACATTAGGATATTAACTCGTTTATAAATATTAAAAATTGCAAAGGTAGTAATAGAAGTAATGAGAGCAATTGTATAAAATGGATTACTGTTTTCAAATACGTATGTAAGGACATATGCAACAAGTACGAGCTGAATCGTCATACGGAATGTTGCGAGCGCGATTTGTTTTTCACGAGGTATTCCTTTTAATTTTACAAGTCCAATTAAGATAAGGATAAAAATATAGGCAGCCGCCAGTTGCCAAATTTGGAGTTCAATAACGCCCTTCAATAGAGAGCACTTCCTTTCTAGTTGCACCGTTTGTTTTACTAATTTCAATAATGTCGTCTGCAATTTCTTTTGGAAGTTGTTGCGAGTGTGTGATGAAGATAACTGTTTTTTTCTTTTTTCGTGCTAGTTCAGTAAATTGTTTCATAACGCGGCGTTCTGTATCATTGTCTAGTGCTGAAGTGGGTTCATCTAATAAATAGACAGGCGGATCCATAAGTACAATACGAGCAAAGGCAAGTCTTTGTTTTTCACCGCCGGATAATGAGGAGGCGCTATCTTCTAATTGCTTGTCTAAGCTAACGGTTTGTAATGCACTCCGCAGGGCATCATCATTTGGAAATGGTTTTTCAGAAAGACGAAGTCCCGTTAATAGGTTTTCTTTAACGGTTCCATCAAAAATAGGTGGAGTTTGCCCAAGCATAACTACGTCACGACGTAATTGAATAGGCGGATAATCAGAAATTAACTTTCCGTTATATTCAATTGTACCGGATGTTGGAGATTGTAAATCGTTTAACATGCGAAGCAATGTGCTTTTTCCACTTCCACTTTCACCGATAATGCAAGTGATTTTTTCATTTTGAATCTGTAAATAAGGAATGTGTAGGATATCTTTATATATAACGTCTTTTAATATAAACATAAATCGCTCCTTTCTGATTCTATTTATATCGTATCAAAAAAGGGAGGATAAGGGTTATAAAGAGCAACGTTTTTTCTTCATCTTGAGTTTTATTAATAAGTTAAGTAAACGATCTAATTCTTGGCTGAAAGAAATCACTTTATTATGAGTTAATCCGTATCGTTCACCGAGATAGATTAACTCTTTCTTTTTCGCTTCTATTCGATTGTTTAGTTTCGATAAGTTCATAAGTTGAATGTAATGCCTCCTACAAAAGTATTTATCACATAAAAAATAAGACCGAATGAATTCGGTCTTAAAGGAAATAATAAGACAACTTACAAATAGCATACACTGTTTATCAATAGTTTTTAATATAAAAATGAAAAATAAATCATTATACATATTGAGAAAGATGTGTCTGATAATTTTTAAAAACTGATGCAAAGAGGCTGTCTACATAGTAGACAGCCTGTAAGATATTAACCCTTATGATATTTGTACATCCAAAGTAGACCGGATTTTAATAATCTTGGTACACGTCCCATTAATGGTTGGTTTGCAAGTAAACCGAAGCCATGCTTCTTACCAAGAGAGCCGAGAACACCTTTTAATTTGATTATAGGTAGTTCGTCAGGAAGTGGTTCATTGTTCCAACGTTTTAATAATATTTGGACAATTTGCTCTCCTTGACCTTCAGCAAGTTGGGCAGATGGAGCGTGTGGAAGTGCTGCGCAATCTCCTACAACATACACGTGCTCGTTATTTGGAATATTATGATATTTAGTTAAGACAACCCGTCCGCTACCATCTTGTTCAACTGGAAGGTTTCGAACAACTTCATTTGCTTGAATACCAGCTGTCCAGACGATTGCATCACATTCAAGTGGTTCATCGTGGTTATACACAATATTTGGTTCCACTTTTGTAATGTTAGAGTTTCTTATAATAGTAACTTTATGTTTTACGAACCATTCTTCTACGTATCTACTTAATTTCTCTGGATACGGGAATAAAATTCTATCTTTTCGATCAAATAAATAGATTTTTAAATCAGAACGGCTTTCGCGAAGTTCACTGGCAACTTCCACACCACTTAAGCCAGCGCCAACGACAGCTACTGTTGCATTTGGTTCTAGACTATTTAATTGTTCATATGTCTTACGTGTTTGTTCAATCGATTGTAGGCTATGTGTATATTCTTTCGCCCCAGGAACGTTATGATATTTATCCTCACAGCCAAGACCGATAATTAAATCATCATATTGGATCGCTTCGCCGCCATCGAGATGAACAGCTTTTTCTTCGAGATCAATATTTGTTATTGTGCCGTATTGAATATTGAGGCGTGGGTGCTCGGGAAACGGTATACGAATATGTGTTTCTGAAATAGTACCCGCAACTAATGCATAATATTCAGTTTTGAAGCAATGATATGGTACTTTGTCGATTAATGTCACTTGTACATCATCTGGAAGTTGGTTGCTTGGAAGTAGCCTTTGTAGAATTCTCATTCCACCGTAGCCGCCACCTAGTATTACGAGGTGTTTCATGATGGATTACCCCTTTTCTGTTGAAATATCCCCTAATCATAAAATTTTATATTAATAAAATATTTTGACTTTACTCAATCAAATTATATCGAATTTGTGAACAAATAACAATGCATGAATGAATACTCTGTTGTACAATAAGAAGAAAAGTAAAGTAAACTGTTTTGCCTTTTTAGTTACTATTTTATTGCAAGTAGCATGTTATATAAAATAAAACCATCTACTTTGAAGTGAAATAGTGAAGTAACTAAATAGTTTAGGATGTATAACGAAAACAACAAGAGACAGCTTAGTTTTCTTCTTATAGATGAAGTCAGAAGGTAATTTGTTTTGTAGTACAGGGGGGAGAATTTTGATTAAACCATTAATTGAATTTTGTGTAGGTAACCTTGCAAGTGGTTCACAAGCAGCTTTAGAGAAATTAGAAAAAGATCCGAATTTAGATGTAATGGAGTATGGTTGTTTAGGATATTGTGGCATTTGTTTTGAAGGACCGTTTGCACTTGTAAATGGTGAAGTTGTACAAGGTGCTACAGTAGAAGAACTGGTCAATAATGTATATGATTATTTGGATGAAAATCCAATGTTTTAAGGTGTTGCAATCAGCAGCACCTTTTTCATTAGATAAAATGTTATTTCGTAGGGTAGTTTAATACTATAGATAAATAAAAAAAGGCCCTTTTTAGAAGGGCTTTTTTCTTACACAATGTGTGTAAGAGTGGCTCATCGCCAAACGTTGTCAAATATGAGAAACGGGGGACATTCATATTGTGTTCTAAAAGCATGCATTCTATACTTAAAATAACAAATTATTTTTGGAGTGAATATAAATGAGCCAATTTTCTTTTACAAAAATGCATGGTCTTGGCAATAGTTATATATATGTAAATATGTTTGAAGAACAAATTCCTGAAGAAGATTTAGTTCTTGTGGCGGAAAAGGTTTCAAATATTAATACTGGTATTGGAGCAGATGGGATGATTTTAATTTGTCCATCTGACGTAGCTCCGGTGAAAATGCGCATGTTTAATAATGATGGTTCAGAAGGAAAGAGTTGTGGTAACGGTTTACGATGCGTAGCGAAATATGCGTATGAGCATAAACTAGTAGAAGAAACAGTTTTCACAATTGAAACGTTAGCTGGTATTGTAACAGCGGAAGTAACGGTAGAAGAAGGGAAAGTTACATTAGCGAAAATCGATATGGGAGCACCGCGTTTAACACGTGCAGAAATACCGATGCTTGGTGAAGGTGAAACACCATTTATTCGTGAAAACTTCTTATACAATAATCATCGCTATGCATTTACAGCTGTTTCAATGGGGAATCCGCATGCGGTTATTTTTGTTGATGATGTAGAGCAAGCACCTCTTACAACACTTGGTCCAGTCCTGGAGACACATGAAATGTTCCCAGAGCGAGTAAATGTTGAATTCATCGAGATTTTGAATGATGCAGAGATGAATTTCCGCGTTTGGGAACGTGGATCTGGTGTAACGCAAGCTTGCGGAACAGGAGCGTGCGCTGCAGTTGTCGCTGCTATTTTAAATGGAAAGATGGAACGTGGTAAGGAAATTACAGTCCATTTAGCTGGCGGCGATTTAATGATTGCTTGGACTGAAGAAGGAAACGTGTTGATGAAAGGGCCTGCGGAAGTAATTTGCCGCGGAGTGTATGAGTACAAGATAGAAGCGTAAAGATGTATAATAGAATGAGAACAGAAAGGATGGTGTATTTCATGATTGAAGTAACAGAACAAGCAGCTTTTCAAATTAAAGATATGTTAAAAGATGCTGAAGATGGAGAGAAGTACGTGCGCCTTGCTGTACACGGCGGCGGATGTACTGGCCTTTCTTACGGCTTAGGATTTGAAGTAGAACCAAAAGAAGACGACACAGTTCTTGAGTTTTTCGGTGTTGAATTTGTTATCGATACAGAAAGTGCTCCAATTGTTAAAGGAGTAAAAATTGATTATAAACAATCGATGCTTGGCGGCGGATTCACAATCGACAATCCAAACGCAATCGCATCATGCGGATGCGGATCATCTTTCCGTACAGCGACGAATGCTGGTAAGCCAGAAGAGTGCTAAGTTTTTAGCCGAAATAGAAAAAGACCTTTTTAGCGATGAAATAAAATCGTTAAGGAGGTCTTTTCTTTTGCCGTAAAAGCCCGATTACCAAGGCTAATCAATATTTCACTTTATTTTTGCATAGATGCAAGTATCAGTTAGTTGTTTGCCGTCAGCTGAAAAATCTTCATTACGTAATATCCCTTCAAGTTCAAAGCCTAGTTTTTCAGGGAGTGCACGACTTTTCGTGTTATTACATTCACATCGTATTTCAATCCTTCTAAATTTGAATAACTGAAATCCAAGGTTTGTTAACGCACTTACTGTTTCTGTCATATATCCACTGCCACTAAATTGCGTGTTAATCCAATATCCAATTTCGCATTTAGAAACCTTCCAATTAATTCGATGAAGGCTAGCCGTTCCAACAAAATCATTCGTCTCCTTATGGTAGATAAGATAGCGAAAGCTTTCTCTTTTCAAAAAATCTATATGTGCATTTCTCAGAAGAATTTCCGTTTCTTCAACAGTAGGAATGGACTGAAATAAAGACAACCATTGCTTTAATTCATTAATGGAATCTTTAATAGCTTGTTGTACTATATCCCCTTCACCTGCTTGAAGTGGTGCTCGAAGAATGAGTCTGTCTGTTTCTATTTGTAACGGAACATCTAATAAAATAGGATTCATATTATTTCTCCTCTCGAAACCTTTAAATTACGACAGAATGAAACTTATATCATAAAAAAACTTTCACCCAAAAGAAATAATTCTTGAGGACGAGAGTCGCAATTTATAATAAATGAATTGAAAAATACTTTATCTCACTAATAGAAAATCACGTCACAGCATCACTATTAGTTATTATAGAACTGTGTGAAGTACAGGAATATAGTAAAGCTTATCTTCCCATAAAGGAACCTCTCAAAAACGAGTAAACAATAAATATATATTCAATTCATCATTTAGAAATCCCTTTTCACATATTGAAAACTAAACTATCAGTTGGTACAGCAGCATTAGGTTGTTAAACTAATGCATATGTTAATTGAATAAGGAATTATTATTTTTTAAACTGCTTTAAATTGAACGCATAATTCAAGATTGATTATCTATACACAATCGCATCATGCAGATTTGGATCATCTTTCCGTACAGCGACGAATGCTGGTAAGCCAGAAGAGTGCTAAGTTTTTAGCCAAAATAGGAAAGACCTTTTTAGCGATAGAATAAAATCGTTAGGAAGGTCTTTTATTTTGGCGTTAAAACAGAAAATGCATGTAAAGTTACTTTAGAATTTAATTTAAATGTTATTATATATGGGATATATGATTAATCGAGTTTCATATTGTTCGTTTTAAGATAAGATTATGCAACAGAAATGTAAATGAATAGGAGAAATATACTATTTATTAGTTATATTTAATGTTAATATTTGTAACGAAGATGATTGGTGACCATGTTTGGATTAGCTGTAGCTGCATCGGTTATGACTAATAGGTAGATTTATTCCATAAAAGCCCGATTGGTGAGGGCTGATTAAAGTTTCACTTTATATAAAAAAGGTGCATGAGGGAGAAGGCTATAGCAAATTGTATAGAACTGAATAGTTCCGTATTAATTAAAATACGTTGATTACTAAATATTAAAAAATACCGGGGGGATTAGAGTGAAGTCATTTAAGAGAGTACTTATAGTAGGGATGGCGTTGACTACAGTATCGATTTTGGGAGCTTGTTCTAGCGATACAGACGTATTAACAAAAGTAGGAGTAAAGCAACCAGCGAAGGCGGAAGGTGACGTACTAAAAGAACAGAAGAAAACACCTATGACTACGAGTAAACGTGAAAGTATTAAAAATGAGGACGCTCCATCATCACAGAAGCGTTACATTTCTCATGATGAATCTAAAAAGATTGAGGAAGGTATGATGTATACGGATATTCTTAATACGATTGACTACGGTGGTGAGAACATAAAACATTATAATAACAATGAAAAACGCGTATTTTATACTGAAAAAGATACGGATGGTACATATGAAATTATGGTTGAATTAAATACATATGGTTACGTTGTGAATATTGAACGTACTGCTATAAAGGATACAGAGAAAGATACAGAGAAAGATACAGAGAAAGATACAGAGAAAGGTAAAGAGAATCGGGTATCTACGAAACGTATTGAAGAGCCTGTAAAGGAATATGAAGAAAAAAACGATCGTGTACCGTGGTATAAAGATGTAAATAACAATTCGGCAGCAGTAAGTTACAATCACTATTTGAAAATCAAAAAAGGTATGCCTGCGAATCAGGTAAAAGCTGCAATTGGACAGCCACATGTGATTGAGAAATATAAATCTTATTCAGTATATGACTATACTGGTTATGGTGGAGAAGGATCATTACGTGTAATCTTTGAACCGAATGGAACTGTTACGGATGTAGTGGAAGACGGTTTACCACGATAATAAATTAGTTACGGGAAGAGTTGTAGTAAAGTTTTCGTTGATTTTATAAAGTTTTTGGGAGCATACCCGAATATAGATGGAAAGTGTTTTTATTAGCCATGTTAACTATAGTATCAGTATTTACCGAAGTTTCTTCCAAATTCAATAGCGTTATTGTGGATGTTGTTGTCGTATTATTCTTGTTGGTATATATCGCAGTAGGACAGCGGTTGTAACTGAACGTAAGAGGACGCGTAGTAGCAGCTTCCTTTTGAAAGAAGGAGGAAAATATGATGGAGGATATTCTTGAATTCATAGGGAGATACGTAATTAAACCTATTATTAGTTTAGTGAGATATCTTGTAATAGAGATTATAATTGAGGGCATAATAGAAGGCGTAATAAACGGTATAAGGAAATTACGTGATAAGTGGCGAAATTGGCGTGAAAGACGTTATTGGCGGTAGTGTAGGTGATGAGTGTGCGAAACAAAAACGTTATACAGAAGTTATGAAGAAGTTTAATGAAATAATAGAAAACGACTTGCATTTAGAATCTGTACTCGTTCCAATTGGTGATGGAATGACGATTTCTAAAGTGAAGAAATAATTATTATCTTACAAAAGTGTAATGTTCATGTCATGTTTTTGAATTTCTTCTTTAAGCTCTGCGCTTTAAGATAAGAATATAAGAAAAACATATGAGGTGAAGGAAATGAAAAGATACATTGCACTATTTAGTATTTTAGTTGTATTTGCAAGTCTGTTAGTTGGTTGTGATATTAATCGTTTAGGAAAAGATGAGTATTATCTTCAAATTAAAGCTGATGGAATTGAAAAAAATGAGAAGTTTGATAACGGAGAGCCACATAAATATTTCGAGTATAAATTAAAAGGATTCGATAAAGGTGGAGAAGAAAAAGAATTGGAATTCACAGCACAAAAAAACCTTCGTAAAGAAGCATTCCTACGCGTATACAACTCAGATAAAAAAGGTGTAACAGCTTGGGAAGAAGTGAAGAAAGACGAGCTTCCAGCGAAAGTGAAAGAAAAATTAGGCGTGAAATAAGACAGATAGAAAAGGAATTGACGAACAGGGTCAATTCCTTTTTTTGCTTTCAAATTCTTCTTCTGAAAAGACTTTAAATCCGTATCTTTTAAATAAAGCAGTAGTTACCCCGTAACCAGTTTGCTTATTACCGTTAAATTCTCCAGTATAAATCGTAGAACTACCACAAGATGGACTACGTTCCTTTAAAATAATATATTCTGGTTGTAAATTTTTAATTTGTTCTAATGCTTTATAAGCGCCATTTACGAAAGCTTCTGTGACATCTTCACCATCTTTTGTCATCACTTTCGCTTTTCCGTCCAAAACGTCGTCGCCATTCCCGCCAATAATTTCAGCGGAAGGACGAGGCGTTGGTAGTCCCCCTAATACTTCAGGACAAATGAGGACGGTATCTTCTTTTTGCAGAAGCTCCTCTATTTTTGAAACGAGATTGTCATTTCCGTCATATCGACAAGCGATACCACCTAAACAAGCGCTAATTACGATCATATTTTCATCTCCATTAAAAAAATATTAAATTCCACGCCAAATTCTCTTCCTGCCTCTTACTTATAAATGAGGTGATATAAATGGGAAGCTTATATAATTTAATGAAACCATATAGTGAATTTCGAAGTAAAGAAGAGTTTAATACATATCAAAAACAAGTTTTGAAGTGCTACCGATTTCAATTGAATAAAACTGATTCTATCATTATTCATTTTTTAGGAAAGTATGCGGTGAATGAGAAACAAAAAACAGTAGGAGTCGCCTGTCCGTTAATGGAGACGATTGCGAAGAATGTTGGAAAGAGTATTCGTACAGTACGCCGTTCAATTGCAAAGTTAGAGGGACTAGGAATTATAAAGCGTGTTGCAACAAAAGAAAGACATAAGCGCGGCGGGTATAGTGCGAATTTATATATTTTTCTTATATCTGCAATTGACCGCATGGATGACCGTATGAAAATGTCCGCTTGTAAAAGTGAGGATTATGCAGCTGGCTGTAGCGGAAAGGAACAAAAAAACGAGAGGGAAACAATTCTTTCTAAAAACATTCCACAAATAAAAGAGAAAAGAAAAATAACGTACGAGCTTGATGAGACGTATTGCCGTCATGATATACCGAAGCCTTTTATATACGCACTTCTGCCGATGACGAGTAATCCGAAGAAGATTAATATATTTTGGAGTAAGGTAGAACTTGCATATAAAAAGAGCGGATTGCTAGAGCAAGGTGTTTTACTAGAGCAAATATTAGCTGATGAAGAAGTGTATGGAAATTTCATTTGGCGAGTGAAGAGTGTCGTGAGAGCTTATAAATACGGGGAAATCCGTAAAAATGTGAAGGCACTTTTATATAGTACAGTGCGAGATTTATTTTTAGAGGTTGGATTAGAATGGGGAGCAGCACTGAGAAGAAGTAAGGGGATAGCGTTATTTGATCCATTTAAAAAGGAGCCATGCGTATAATACATGACTCCAAGTAGCTAGTCGAACTTTCTTACAACTGGAACACGAATCGCTACAAATAGTACGAAGACGATAACAGCAATTGCACCGCTTTTCATAACGGTTACGATTGGAATTCCCAGTGCAAGTGCGATTGATGTGAATGCATAAGAGAGCGGGATAAAGCCCATTGATGATAGCATAAGTAAGCTCATTACGCGTCCCATCATTTCCTCTTTTACTGTCGATTGAATCATCGCCATAAGCGGAACGATAGCCATTGCAATTGTAATACCATAAAACATGCCGGCTAATAGTGCTTGCCAAAGTACGGTGCTAAAGTTGATGGCTAAGAAGAATACACCAGACAATAGCATCATGATAATACAAAAAAGACCGCGCCTACGATTAATATTTCTTAAACCGACAATGACAGCACCGATTGCCATTCCGCCGCCTACAGATGCTTCTAAGTAACTAAACTGGAGTGAATCACCATGCAGCACGTTTTTAACAAAAAGCGGGAAACCAACTTGCATCGGGCCGATCAAAAATAAGTTTAAAAAGGCGCTACAAATAAGGAAAGTTGAAAGGAATGGTGATTCCTTTACATATAAGATTCCTTCTTTAATGGAAGTGAACATACCTTTATCCGTATCTTTTAGTTCTGGCATCGTAAATTGTATTTTTTGAACGAGTATGGCCGCGACAATCAGTAATAAAATTGTAATAGAAAATATTGTCTCGTAGTTTGTGAATTTGATAAGAATTCCGCCAAGTACAGGGCCTAAGATGACCGATGCTTGGTTCGTCATTTGTGTAAGTGAATTCGCTTGTGTTAACCGGCTTTTTTCTACCAATTCCGGTAAGATAGATCCATCTGCTGACCAGAAGAAAGCATCGGCAAGTCCAAAGAATAAAGCGAATAAAGCAAATGTATATAGTGTTACATCACCAACGATAAACCATGTGAGAATGGTTGCAACAAGAATCGCTCGAATAATATTGGAGTAAAACATAATGTTTTTTTTCGGGAATTTATCAGCTACAGCGCCGCCGATAATCATAAAAATAAGCCTTGGAACACTAAGAGCTACGAAAACAACACCGAGTGAAGCTTCAAGGTTTAATGTTTTTGCTATGTACCACGTTTGTGAAAAAGTAAAAAAGGCTAAAGCAAAGCTTGAAAAAAGAGTAGCTGCCCAAAGAAAAAGGAAATTCGTATTTTTTAATAACGGTTTTCCGCTTCCTTCTAAAGCAGTTTTATTTTGTTGTAGTTCCTCCATATTGCTTCCTTTCTATGTGACAAATTTAAACTAAAAAAACAGTAAACGCCCGATTGGTGAGGGCTAATACTCAATGAGAGATGTCCCTCGCTGATTATAGTTTCACTTTATACAGTTTCTAATATTTCTATACTGCACTTTCTCATTGTAGACAATAATAATGAATTTGCACAGTGGCTATTTAACGACAAAAAAGAAGATACCAAATGGTATCTTCTTTTTTGTCGTTCAGGCTAATGCAATATAAATATCCAATTGTACGTTGGTTGGATCTGTTGCTTTTTCATCATAAAGCTCAAAGTCTGTTGTAAAAGCACGTTTATTTTCTTTCGACCATTTCCAAATATATTCCCAAGCTTCGCAAACGACTTCAGCAACTGGTCCCTTTCTCGTTGTAAATACCGCATACGTAGCGGCGGGTATTGTTAAAGTTGTCATATTTTCAGGAACTTCTTTTAGTGAAGAAACGGGCATACCGATTGTAAATGTATATGTACCAGTTTCATCTGATTCGTAGTTGGAGTAGAAAGCGAGTGTTTCTTTCGTTTGTTGATTTGGGATGTGATGCATCATTTGTTCTTGAAAGTATCGGTTCCAGAGCTCGGGAATTTTTCCTTCAGTAGATGCTTCTTTTTCATTAGTCGTCGTAACCGAAACGCCGATTGCTTGGAAAGCTTCTTTTTTTACGATAATAGGTTCTTTCATCTTTAAAATATCCCCCTTATTAAATAGAACGTTTGTTCTGTTTTATTGTAACATATTTTGGAAGGATACGGTAGCACAATAATAAAAAACTCCTTCGCGTAAAAGGAGTTCTTTTCATTGCTATATTAAAACATACTTGAGCTATGCATCGGTTGAAGTTTTGCATTTGGATCGAAGTAAGCTTTTGCATTGTTTACTGCTGTCGGTGCTTCGCCAAATCCACAAGCGATAAGTTTTACTTTTCCTTCATATGTACAAATGTCACCAGCAGCGTAAATGCCAGGAATATTCGTTTCCATTTTTGAATTCACAAGAATGCTATTTTTTTGTATATCTAAGCCCCAGTTTTTAATTGGACCAAGAGAAGAAACGAAGCCGTAGTTTACAATTACGTCATCAACATCGATGATAACTTTTTCTTCAGTTTTTACGTGCTGAAGAACGACTTGTTCAATTTTGTCATCACCAATGAGTTCAACTGGAACATACGGTGTACTTACTTCTGCACGAGAATTCATTAAGTTTTCGACGCTATGTTCATGTGCACGGAATTTATCACGGCGATGAACGATTGTAACTTTTTCAGCAATCGGTTCTAACATCATCGTCCAGTCTACTGCGGAGTCGCCACCGCCAAATACTACGACGCGCTTGCCAGCAAATTTATTCATATCATCAACGAAATAATGTAAGTTTTTCTTTTCGTATTTTGCTGTACCTTCTAATTCTAAGCGGCGTGGTTGGAAAGCACCATTGCCGGCAGTAATGATGACTGATTTAGAATAGTGAGTTTGTTTATTCGTAACAAGTTTAAATATACCATCAGCTTGTTTTTCAAGCGTATCAACCGCTTCTTCTAAGCAAACGGTTGGATCAAATTTCTTCATTTGCTCTTTTAAGTTATCGACTAATTCTTGTGCACGCACTTTTGGAAATCCAGCCACATCATAAATGTATTTTTCAGGGTAGAGTGCGGATAATTGTCCTCCAAGTTGAGGTAAGCTTTCAATGATTTTTACACTTGCTTGTCTCATACCGCCATAAAATGCTGTGAACAGTCCCGTTGGACCACCACCAATAATTGTTATGTCGTAAACTTTTTGATTTTCTGCCACTTTCATTCCCCCTATAGATGGAATTTTGATATTGATTTCATATATTGTTCATATGTACACGAAAATCCTGCAAATGATGACACTTTCAAATAAATGATAGCATATTTGAGTTCATAATACTTCTGAAAACGACTGAATTGTGTGTAAGTTTTCGCATAGGTTCTTTTTTATTGTATAAAATATACAGAAAGGAAAATACATGAAAAAAAGGCTGAAAAACCCTTGAAAACGCTATGTTATTTTAAAATATTGATAATTCGCCAGATGCTTGAATTCTGGAATAAAACCGACTAATATAGGGAAGTATTATGTTAAATTTCTATGACAAAATTCGTACGATTTTTTGACTGCGTTTTGTTATGATATAGAATGTGATAAATTCCACATTCTTGACAAATAGAGTTTTTAGTACTTGGTATTATTTCTCATTACTATTATATAAAGAAAAGGGTTGTGATTTGGTGAAGACTCCAAAAATCGTAGTTTTAGGTGCAGGTTATGGCGGGATGATTACGACTGTTCGTCTGCAAAAAGCATTATCTGTAAATGAAGCTGAAATTACGTTAGTAAACAACAACAGCTATCACTACCAAGCGACTTGGTTACACGAGAGCGCAGCTGGTACATTACAAGATGAAAAAATCTGTCTAGATATTCAAGACGTTATTGATACAAATAAAGTGAACTTTGTACAAGACACAGTAGTAGAAATTAAAGCTGCTGAAAAACGTATTATCTTAAAAGACGGCGAGTTAGAGTATGACTACTTAGTAATCGGTCTTGGTTTCGAATCAGAAACATTCGGAATTACAGGATTAAAAGAGCATGCATTCTCAATCGCTAACATTAATGCAACTCGTGAAATTCGTGAGCATATGGAAGCTAGTTTCGCTAAATATGCAGATGAGAAGCGCGATGAGTTAGTAACAATCGTTGTTGGTGGTGCTGGATTTACTGGTATCGAGTACGTAGGTGAGCTTGCAAACCGTGTTCCTGAACTTTGCAAACAGTACAATGTACCACGTGAAAAAGCACGTATCATTTGTGTAGAAGCGGCTCCAACAGCACTTCCAGGTTTCGATCCAGCATTAGTAGAATACGCTGTAAAACAACTTGAGAAAAAAGGCGTAGAATTCCGCATCGGTACAGCAATTAAAGAAGCAACTGAAGAAGGAATTATCGTTGCAAATGGCGATGATACGGAATTAATTAAGTCTGAAACAGTAGTTTGGGCTGCAGGTGTTCGTGGTAATGGTATTGTAGAAGAGTCTGGCTTTGAAGCAATGCGCGGACGTGTAAAAGTTGATGAGTACATGCACGCTCCAGGATACGAAGAGGTATTCATGGTTGGTGATGCCGCGTTAATTATTAACGAAGAAATTAACCGTCCATACCCACCAACAGCACAAATTGCAATTCAACAAGGTTACAACATTGCACACAACTTAACTGTATTAGTTCGTGGCAAGGGCGAAATGAAAAAATTCGCATTCGATAATAAAGGATCTGTATGTTCTTTAGGTCATGACGATGCAATGGGTGTTGTTATGGGTAAAAAGTTAACAGGTTGGAAAGCTTCCTTCATGAAGAAAGTAATCGATAACCGCTACCTGTTCTTATTAGGTGGACCTTTATTAGTTCTTAAAAAAGGTAAATTAAAGTTCTTTTAATATATAGTAGAAAAAGCAGAAACGGCTAAGCGCTGTTTCTGCTTTTTTCATATTAAAAATATAGTATAATATATAAAAAAGAAAGAATATTCTGTCCGTTATGATGGAGGAGGTTATTACATCATGGAGAAACGAGGGAAGGTATGGCTAGCTGTTAGCGGTCTAGTAGCTACAAAAGATGGCAGGTGGCTATTCGTTAAGAAGAAATACAGTGGATTAAAAGGGAAATGGTCTTTACCGGCTGGTTTTGTAAATGAAGGTGAGACAGTTGATGAAGCTGTGAAACGCGAAGTGTTAGAAGAGACAGGCATTGTCGCTCATGTGAAGGGGATCATTGGTGTTCGATCGGGTGTTATTCGTGATGAAATTAGTGATAATATGATTATTTTCCTTTTGGAGCCTGAAGGAGAAAATATTATTGTACAGGAGAAAGAATTGTCTGAAGTGGCGTTCTTACATCCAGATAAGATTGCGGACAATCCGAATACGTCTGTACTTATTAAATATTTGTTAGAAGGAAGATCAGAACTACATCTTGAAGTGGACAAAACATTAAATCCAGGAGAATCATTTGGTTATACAGCTTATCACGTATTTACGGCACGTGCGAAGGAGAGGGAAAAAGAGTGAGTATACCGGTACTACTTATTTCAATGATGTTATTCTTTATTTTGTTCTTTGGAATTGGATTTTTACTCAACATGATTTTGCGGGCTACATGGGTAATGGTTATTGTGTATCCGATTGTTTGTATGCTTATTATTAATAAAGCGAGTATGTGGGATTATTTTTCAAAGCCGAAAGAAACATTTTCTTCATTTGGGACAAGTGTATCGCACTTAGGACAAGCAGACTTATTTATTCTATCTACTGGATTAGTAGGGGCTGCTTTAGCAGGAGTCGTAATCAAGAAACTTCGGAAAAGCGGATATCAAATGTTTTAATCTCCAATTCATTTGGAGATTATTTTTTTGCATATTCCTTCATCGTATAGGGAATGATTAACGATGAAGGAGTGTGGAATATAAAAATGTTAAAACGATATTGTATTCGCATTATGATGACTTGTTTACTTGCAATTGCATTATGCGTAACATGGAATGCTTTCACAGGAGTTTCTCTATTAGAGATTGTAAAGAAATATGAGGGAACGAGTGCAAAAGAAGTACATGCAGCAGAAGTTAAGAGAAATGTTGCTCCGAGTAAAGAAGTGATAAATGCTTTAGAGCAGGCAAACGACTGGTCTAAATATCGTTCAATTGAAATGACTGCAACAGGTTATACATCGGGGATTGAGTCAACTGGTAAGAGGCCAGGGCATCCAGAGTATGGTATTACATATTCAGGTGTTAAAGTGAAAAGGGATTTATATTCCACAATTGCTGCGGACTTACGCGTATTCCCGATTGGAACGATTCTCTTCGTGCCAGGTTACGGGTATGGTGTAGTAGCTGATAAGGGCGGTGCAATAAAAGGAAACCGTCTTGATCTATATTATGATACGGTGAAAGATGTTTATAGCCAATGGGGTAAGAAAAAAGTAAATGTGTATGTAGTAAAAGTAGGAAATGGTAAGTTTACAGAAGAAGAGTTAACGATGTTAAATCAAGACGAAACGATGCAAGTGTTTCGTGGTCAATATTTAAAACAAAGATAGTCTAGTTGTAATTACGCTAGACTTTTTTTCTTGGCTTATTTCATAATAGAGGAGATTTTACACGTCATATAACTGTAGTTAGAATTGTCGCATTTTATAGAAAATAAAGTTATAATGGTGGTAGAGAAATTTAGGGGGTCTGAACATGTTTCAAGTACAAAAAGAATTAGCAGGTCATGAAGTAGTGATTGTTGCTCTATTTGAAGAAGAGAAAATGAGTAGTTTTGTACAAGAACTGGACAAAGCGTTTGAAGGACAATTACAAGTTTTACTAGAAGAGAAAGAATTATCTACGAAGAAAAAGGCCATTTCGAAAGTACATAGCTTAGGAAAAACAAATGTGAAACGTTATTACTTTGTTGGTTTAGGCAAGAAAGAGTCTTACACGACAGAAACGTTACGTGCGGCTCTTGGAAAAGCGTTTAAAACATTACAAGTAGCAAAAGTACAAGATGCAGCAATCTTACTTGATTCTTTCGTAACAGAGAAATTAGATGCGATTGATGTAGCTCATATTGCAGCAGAAGTACAAGGCCTTGGTACATATGAGTTACAAACGTATAAATCAGATAAAAAGGATCGTGTAGAGTTAGAGAAGTTCACGGCTATTACAGCGGAAGATGCACAAGAAATTGAAGCCGCATTAACAGTTGGCTACGTACATGGACGTGCAACAAACTCGGCTCGTACACTTGTAAATATGCCGCCAAACGTATTAACAGCGACAAAGCTTGCTGAGTATGCTGTTGAGTTAGCGGAGAAGTATGATATGGACTATAAAGTTCTTGAGAAAGAAGAGATGGAAGATCTTGGTATGGGTGCGTTACTTGCAGTAAACCAAGGTAGTGTAGAGCCACCAAAAATGATCGCTCTTATTTATAAAGGAAAAGAAGAGTGGACGGATGTCATTGGATTCGTTGGAAAAGGTATTACATACGATACAGGTGGTTATTCTTTAAAACCACGTGAAGGCATGGTTGGTATGAAAGGTGATATGGGCGGTGCAGCTGCTGTATTAGGTGCGATGGAAATTATCGGAGAACTGCGCCCAGAACAAAATGTGATCGCTGTTATTCCTTCAACTGATAACGTTGTAAGTGGTACGGCATTTAAGCCAGACGATGTAATCACATCTATGAGCGGAAAGACAATTGAAGTATTAAATACGGATGCAGAAGGTCGTCTAGCTTTAGCTGATGGTATTACGTATGCGAAAAAACTTGGTGCAAACTACCTTGTTGATATTGCAACATTAACAGGCGGTGTAATTGTTGCACTTGGAAACTATACGACAGGCGCAATGACCAATAATGAAGAGTTATTTGAGCAAGTGCTAGAGGCTTCTATGGAAACAGATGAGCCAATTTGGCAACTACCGATTTTTGATCGTGATAAAGAACGTGTGAGAAACAGTAAGTTTGCTGATTTAAATAACTCACCAGGCCGTGAAGGACATGCGGTTATGGCAGGTACATTCCTAGGCGAATTCGCTGAAGATACACCGTGGGTACACTTAGATATCGCTGGAACATCAGAAACAAAAGGCGCGCACGACTTAGGTCCAGCTGGAGCAACTGGTGCAATGGTACGTACACTTGCAACACTTGTGGAGCGTTTCGGAGAAGAATAAGAGTATAAGTGAAGACTGTTCCAATATTTTGGAACAGTCTTCTTTTTTATAGGTTTGTTTATCCAGCTATTTGCCGGGCAGTAAGACCCTCACCTCAAAAATTCAGCGGAAGCAAAGAAGTTAAGTGTGGATCGAGCTGCTCGTAAACTCTTGATTGGTGAGGGCTGATTAAAGTTTCACTTTATAAAGAAATCGTATACAAAATCCCATTTAAGGCAAAAGAAGTACGGCCCGTTTCTTCAGAGACAACTAATATAAGTGCATCACTCTTTTCTGATAAGCCAATTGCAGCTCTGTGCCGTGTTCCCAGCTCAGGATCAACTTCTGTACTTTTCGTTAAAGGAAGAATATTAGCAGCTGAGACAATATGATTATTTTTTACGAGAACGGCACCGTCATGAAGAGGGTTACCTGGATAAAATATTGATTCGAGTAATGGTGCAGTTAAATGAGCGTTTAATGTCGTTCCAGTTTGAATGAAAGCTTCAAGCGTCTCGTTTCGTTCCACAACGATAAGAGCACCATGTTTTCTGGCGCTTAAATGTTGGATAGCTGTTGTAATAAAAGATGAACTTTCCGTATAAGGTGATAAATATGCCTGAATATAGTATGTAGCTGCCAATGTTTGTACATTTGCCAACATATGATGAATATCTTCCATTTTGCATAAAATGCATTCATCTTCTTTATCGATTGCGTTCCTCATAATCGATAGTTCTCTTTCAGCAATTTCAATCATTTGCTTTGTTTGTATTTTGAGCTCTTCTGACAAGCCCCATTCGTGCATAATCCTCATTCCCTTTAGTGGAGTATTTAACAATAGTGTATACAAATATTCCTAGTAAAATCCTGCTAGATTTTATAAAATATTGAGATACGGCATGTTTTTTTCATATAATAAAGGTATGACGAGCGAGAGGAGAGAGAAGAATGAATTGGAAACAAGAATTTAGTCGCTGGCTTTCTTACGCACAATTAGATGCAGAATTAAAAGAACAGCTAGAAAACATGAAGCAAGATGAGAAGAAAATCGAGGATAGCTTTTATAAAAACCTAGAGTTCGGCACAGGTGGTATGCGTGGTGAACTTGGTGCTGGTACGAACCGTTTAAACGTATATACAGTTCGTAAAGCAACAAAAGGATTAGCAAGCTTTATTGAAAAATTAGGTGAGGAAGCGAAAAAACGAGGTGTTGTTGTAGCCTATGATTCTCGTCATAAATCACCTGAGTTTGCAATGGAAGTCGCTGCTACACTTGGTGCACGTGGTATCACAACATATGTGTTTGAAAGCTTACGTCCAACGCCAGTACTTTCTTTCGCAGTTCGTCATTTACATACAGTAAGTGGAATCGTTCTTACGGCAAGCCATAATCCGCCTGAATATAACGGATACAAAGTATACGGTGAAGATGGTGGACAGTTGCCGCCAAAAGAAGCGGATGAGTTAATTAGCTACGTAGATGCAATAGAAGATGAATTAACAGTTGAAGTCGCTGATGTAGAGCAATTAAAAGCTGACGGTTTATTACATATTATTGGACAAGAAGTAGATGATGCATATGCTGCAGAATTGAACAATGTCATCATTAATAAAGGAATGGTGGAAAAGGCCGGCAAAGACTTAAAAATTGTCTTTACACCATTACACGGAACATCAAATATTTCTGTACGCCGTGGTTTAGAAGAAGTTGGATTTACAGATGTAACAGTTGTAAAAGAGCAAGAGTTACCAGATCCAAACTTCTCTACAGTAAAATCACCGAACCCAGAAGAGCACGCCGCGTTTGAGTATGCAATTCGTGACGGTGAAAAGGTAGGCGCAGATGTATTAATCGCAACTGATCCTGACGCAGATCGCCTTGGTGTAGCTGTTCGTAATCATAATGGTGAGTTCCAAGTATTAACAGGAAACCAAACAGGTGCATTAATGCTTGATTACTTACTATCTCAAAAGAAAGAAAACGGAATACTTCCAGAGAACGGTGTCGTATTAAAAACAATCGTAACGTCTGAAATTGGCCGTACAATTGCAAAAGCATACGGTTTAGATACAGTTGATACGTTAACTGGATTTAAATTTATCGGTGAGAAAATTAGACAGTATGAAGAAAGCGGACAATACGAATTCCAATTCGGTTATGAGGAAAGCTATGGTTATTTAATCCGTCCATTCTGCCGTGATAAAGATGCAGTACAATCTGTCCTATTTGCATGTGAAGTAGCTGCATACTACAAATCACAAGGGAAAACGTTATATGATGGTCTATTAGAAGTATTTGAGAAGTATGGTTTCTTCCGTGAAGACCTTGTATCGTTAACGTTAAAAGGAAAAGATGGAGCGGAACAAATCCAAGAGATGATGGCGACGTTCCGTGAGAATCCTCCGAAAGAAGTAGCAGGCTTAACAGTCGTAGCAGTTGAAGATTATAAAGCAAGCATCATTACATCTTTACAAGATGGACATAAAGAAGAGATTCACTTACCGAAATCAAATGTGTTAAAATATCAATTAGAGGATGGTTCATGGTTCTGCCTACGTCCATCTGGAACTGAACCGAAGATTAAGTTCTACTTCGGTGTACAAGATAGTTCTTTACAAAATAGTGAACAAAAGTTACTTACTATTAAAGAAGACATTATGAATCGTTTATAATACAAAGTAATTTTAAGTAGTAAGGAACAAAAGGGAGCGAAATCTCCCTTTTGTTTTATGTAGGAAATGATTGCTATTAATTCCGACAGGAGAGAGGGTATTTTGTGATGAAAAAAGTAAGAAAAGCGATAATCCCAGCAGCTGGATTAGGAACACGTTTTTTACCAGCAACGAAAGCAATGCCGAAAGAAATGTTACCGATAGTAGATAAACCAACGATTCAATACATTGTAGAAGAAGCAGTGAAATCGGGAATCGAAGATATTATTATCGTTACTGGTAAAACAAAGCGCTCTATCGAAGATCATTTTGATAACGCATTTGAACTAGAACAAAACTTATTAGAGAAGAAAAAATATGAGTTGCTTGAAAAAGTACAAGCTTCTTCAAAAATGGTAGATATTCATTACATCCGTCAAAAAGAGCCGAAGGGACTAGGACATGCTGTTTGGTGTGCACGTAAATTCATTGGTGATGAGCCATTTGCAGTGTTACTAGGTGATGATATTGTCCAAGCTGAGAAACCATGTTTACGTCAATTAATGGATGAGTATGAAAAAACACTTTCTTCTGTTATTGGTGTACAAACTGTTCCAGAAACAGAAACACACCGTTACGGAATTATCGATCCATTAGAACAAGAAGGTCGTCGTTACCAAGTTCGCAATTTCGTTGAGAAACCAGCACAAGGTACAGCACCTTCAAACTTAGCGATTATGGGCCGTTACATTTTAACGCCTGAAATCTTTATGTTCTTAGAACAGCAACATGTCGGTGCTGGCGGTGAAATTCAGTTAACAGATGCAATCCAAAGCTTAAATGAAATCCAACGTGTATTTGCTTACGATTTCGAAGGAAAGCGCTACGATGTAGGTGAAAAGCTAGGATTCGTTCAAACGACAATTGAAATGGCCCTGCAACACCCAGAATTACGTGATGACATGGTTGCGATGATGAAGAAAATTTTAGAAGAACAAGCGAATCAAGAGTCTTAATATAAAAAAGAGTTATTTCAGCTTGAAATAACTCTTTTTTTATTATGAAATCGTCGAATGAGAATGCTGATAAGCAGAACGACGCACAGCATAGTATATGCGAGGTGCGATAATAGCACCGATAATTGTAAATGCAATATCTTTTACTGCGAACCACATCATAATCATCCAAGCAGCTTTATAACTCATATTACCGCCCATAAAGAGATTGACTGCCCCGTACATGTAAGTAGTACCGATTATATAAGTTAAAATAATTCCTGTGAAAGAGGCAATAGCAAATGTAATGAATGTTGGTCTTTCTTTTTGTTCTACTAGTTTTCCCGATACGTAAGCAACGATAATAAATGCGATAATAAAACCACCAGTAGGATCTAAAAGTGCTCCAAATCCAGCTTTGAAGTTAGCAAAGATTGGTGCGCCGGCTACGCCAACGAGCATATATACAGTCATGGATAAGGCACCAAGTCTACTTCCAAGAAGAAGACCTGCTAAAATTGCGAAAAATGGTTGCATAGATAATGGGATGCCCGCTACTTGCAGGAATGGTGCCCAAGATACAATATTTGCACCAATGGCCATAAGAGCGACGAACATGGCAGCTAATGCTAAATCTAAAACATGAAATCTCCTCATAATGTTAACCTCCTGTTGTTTTTAGGTTAACATTATCGTAGCGAAAATAGTTACTTGTTGTCAATCAAAATATTTTGATAAGAAGGCTTTAAATAGTCTCTTAGCAATGTATATGGAATACGAAATTGCGGAATTCCACTTGAATACGGAGCAATTTCATATAAAGGGAAATAAATGACGAGATTGTCTGGCTCTAAAAAGAAGTGAAACTTTTTCATACTCATTACCTTTTCAGTTGCATCAGGAAAATAAATACTTTCATTTTGTTTAATTTGTCTTACAATCTCTGCACGGATTACATCTTTATATTTATTTTTTTGTTGAAATAAATCGTCTAAGTGCAGTAGCTTTTTTTCGTTTAAATCAAATGTATTTGCCTTCCACGTATAAAGACCATGTGCTCCGCCAGTATATTGATAGTAATTCACATATAGGCTAAGAAAAGGTGGTTTGTTTAATGAGACTTTATAATCGACATTTGCTACGTACGGATGAAATGGTGTACTAGATCCTTCTGTCTCTTTATAATATTTTTTTGCTTCTTTTTCTAATTTGTTTTTAAATTTGTCAGTGGATTTTTTGTAATATAAATTGAGCTTATTTTGAAATTTAGAGTCAGAAAAGTTGTGAAAAGAAGGCCTATTTATTTGATATTCTATATAAGGTTTCTTACCTTTTTGCGTTACAGTCTTAACATCGATTGTCAGGTTAGATGCTTTGGCTGTTATTGCACAATTTGGTACAATAGTCAGCAAGGAGAACATAAGCAGTAATATACAAAATTTCTGTTTCATTTAGGTGAAGCCTCCTTATATAAGTGTTATAAGTAGTTTGAAAATAAATAGGTAAAATTATACATTTAATTAAAGTAAGAGAAGGAGGAAGCGATATGGCAAAAACTTTAATGGATTCACTTGGAATTGAGTTGTTAGAGATGACAGAAGAAAAGGTGGTTGCTACGATGCCTGTTGATGAGCGTACGCATCAGCCGTTTGGATTTTTACATGGTGGTGCATCGGTTGCATTAGCAGAAACAGTGGCAAGTGTTGGTTCATACAATTTGATTGATCAAGAAAAATGTATTTGTTTCGGATTAGAAATTAATGCAAACCACATTCGCTCAAAGAAAGATGGAATTGTAACAGCGATTGGGACACCGATACATAGAGGACAAGCGACAATGGTTTGGGATGTTCGCATTATTGATGAAAATGATGATTTACTATGTATATCAAGATGTACAGTAGCAATTAAAGAAAAACGTGAAAAGTAAAAAAGAGGCGCTCTTATGAGCAGCCTCTTTTTCTTATAATTAGAACTGGATTTTCTTCTCTAAGAAACCTTTTAGTTCGCTAATTGGCATACGAACTTGTTCCATTGTGTCACGGTCACGTACTGTAACAGCTTTGTCTTCAACTGAGTCGAAGTCGTATGTGATACAGAATGGTGTACCGATTTCGTCTTGACGACGGTAACGTTTACCGATAGAACCAGTTTCATCAAAGTCTACCATGAAGTCTTTAGCTAATTCTGCAAATACTTCAGTAGCACCTTCAGATAGCTTTTTAGATAATGGTAAGATAGCTGCTTTGTATGGTGCTAAAGCAGGGTGGAAACGAAGAACTGTACGAGAATCGTTTTCTAATTGTTCTTCTTCATATGCATCACATAAGAATGCTAATGTTACGCGGTCTGCGCCTAAAGATGGCTCGATGCAGTATGGTACGTAACGCTCATTCGTTTGTGGATCGATATAGTTAAAGTCTTCGTTTGAGTGTTCCATGTGACGTTTTAAGTCGAAGTCTGTACGAGATGCAACGCCCCAAAGTTCGCCCCAACCGAATGGGAATTTGAATTCAATGTCAGTTGTTGCATTACTGTAGTGAGATAACTCTTCTTCACCGTGGTCACGAAGACGCATGCTCTCTTCAGTCATACCAAGTGAAAGTAACCAGTTTTTACAAGTTTCACGCCAGAATGCGAACCACTCTAAATCTTCACCAGGCTTACAGAAGAATTCAAGTTCCATTTGTTCGAATTCACGTGTACGGAATGTGAAGTTACCAGGCGTGATTTCGTTACGGAAACTCTTACCGATTTGGCCAATACCAAATGGAAGCTTTTTACGCATAGAGCGTTGAACGTTTTTGAAGTTTACGAAAATACCTTGTGCTGTTTCAGGACGAAGGAAAATTTCGTTTGTGCTAGACTCTGTAACACCTTGGAATGTTTTGAACATTAAGTTGAACTGACGGATTTCAGTGAATTCTTCACTACCGCAATCAGGACATTTTACTTCATGTTCTTTCATTAAGTCAGCCATTTGGTCGAAAGTAAGACCGTCAACAACCATTTCAATGCCTTTTGCATCTAAAGCATCCTCAATTAATTTGTCAGCACGGTGACGAGCTTTACATTTTTTACAGTCGATCATTGGATCGTTGAAGTTACCAACGTGACCAGAAGCGATCCAAGTTTTAGGGTTCATTAAAATAGCTGCGTCTAAACCAACGTTGTGTGGAGATTCTTGAATGAATTTTTTCCACCAAGCTTTTTTAACGTTATTTTTTAATTCGATTCCAAGTGGACCGTAATCCCAAGTGTTTGCAAGACCACCGTAAATTTCAGAACCAGGGAAAACAAAACCGCGATGTTTCGCTAAGTTTACAACTTGTTCCATTGAATACATAAGAAAATCCTCCTTTTGAAAGTTAACGTATTGGCGATGATATACTCTGATACTTTGGAAACGAGCAGTATATGCTAAAAAGAACATAAAAAAACGCTCATCCCAAGGCTTATTTGCCTAGGGACGAGCGTTTGCCCGCGGTTCCACCCTAGTTGATACACAAAAGGTGCATCCACTTTATCATGTATTGCTCGGGACTGCCGTTTCCTTGCGGTTTCAGGCTTTCACTATCCCTGAATCGCTTTTTATGCAAGTACTTATAAGTCCGTCATCGCTACTTATATTAATAATAATGAACATATTCTAACACGTTCTTTTTTAAATCTCAATAGAGGAACGTGTCTATCTATGATAGAGTCTCGCCTATTTTTTCATTATTTATTCCGTAATTTTGTTTAATATGCTTAATTGCTTCACGCTTACTTAATGGAGCGAGTTCATTGTTTTGCACGTATTCCCAAACTACATCCGGATTTGTTTTTGCATATTCACGAAGGACCCAGCCAATCGCTTTTTGAATGAAAAATTCTTTTGAAGAATGTAGTTGCCCAATAATCCAGAAAAGAAGTTCTTCATCCATCTTTTGTTTATATTTCAGTTGGAATAAAATAGCGGCACGTTGTAACCATATGTTATCTGATGCAATCCATTTTGGAATATACGTAGAAATTAATTCTGGGTGTTTTAAAAAGATAGTACCTAAGAATGTAGGGACGATGCTATCGACAGAGTCCCACCAAGATTTTGTGACAATAAGTTCTTCTAAGAAGGGGATATGAGTTTCGTTTATATGCTTTTTATATTTTTGCATGATATCAAGTGCGGCCGCTTGGAATTCACGTTCTGGTAAGTCCCAAAGCTCGCGTACAATAATTTGGAAGTCTTTTTTATCTGGGAGAGTATGTATTTGAATGACGTCTTTTAATAATTGGCGCCTTTCCGGTGTTTGAATACCTAGAAATGGGAAGTGATTTTTCATATAACGAGTCATAGGTTCTGCTTTTTCAGGATTTTGATGAGCTGTAAAATGCTCTTGTAATGCTTTTACAAATGGATGCATACGTGTTTCTCCTCTCTTATTCTCTTTCTTCTCTTATTATACAAAGAGTTTGGATAAATTTTAAAACATAACTTGCAATGTAATGAAATATGTTGAAAGTAGAGAGGAGAGGATAAGATGGAGGATCAAGGCGTACTAGCAGGTTTCTTTGCTCTTAGTTTTGCGTTTATTCTTGTTGTATTGATTTGGGCAATTATTGCGTATTTATTAACGGCTTTTGCACTGTATACGATGGCGAAAAATGATGGTGCAACGGATGGTGCTCTTGCGTTTATTCCTTTTTTAAATAGTAAGATATGGGGTGATTTAGCAAAAGACAAATTACCGGATTTCTTAAAAGAAGAAGCGGGATGGAAAGTATTCGGCATATATGTCGCATGTTTCATTTTTAACTTCGTACCAATTCTATATTTATTAGCAACAGCTGTATCGATTGTGCTGTCTATTTATCTTATCTACGCAATTTTAGATAGATACGGAACGAATTCTATATTGTTTACGATTATTCATACAATCACATTTTCGGTTTTCTTACCGATTCATTTATTTATTATTCGAAATGAACCGGTGAGATATAAAGAGTAGATTTTTCGTTTCTGTTGATAAGTCGATATATTTTAGATATAAGTAAAAAAGCGCCCTGATTATCAGGGCGCTTTTTCTACTACATAAGGTAGCGTAAATAAATATAAATGTGAGAAATGATTAATGAAACGATCATAATTGGGAAACCGACTTTTAGGAATTCCATGTAACTAAATTTATGTCCTTCGCGGCTCGCGATACCTGCAACGATTACGTTAGCAGAAGCTCCGATTAATGTTCCGTTTCCGCCGAGACAAGCACCTAGTGCTAATGCCCACCATAATACATCGATTTGTGCGTCAGATGGTGATAAGCCTAGCCCAACTGCCATATCGTTAATAAGTGGAATCATTGTTGCGACGAATGGGATGTTATCAATTGTTGCAGAGGCGATACCAGATACCCATAAAATAAGGATGGATGCGTAAGAAATATCTCCGCCTGTTATACCAATTACTTTTTGAGCTAACATTTTGATAAGACCGATATCGATAAGTCCTCCAACAAGTACGAATAGCCCTGCGAAGAAGAAGATTGTTACCCACTCTACGCTTGCAAATACTTCTTCAATTTCATGCTCTTTCACACCAATTAACATAAGTACAGTAGCACCAGTTAAGGCAATGATAGCCGCATCAATATGGAAAATAGAATGAGTCATGAAACCTACAATTGTAAGTCCAAGTACCGTTAAAGATTTTTTCATTAATACTGGATCTTTAATGTATTGTTTTTCATCTAAGCTCATTAATTTTTTGACTTGTACAGGATCGGCAATTAATTGTTTGCGGTACATGAAGTAAAGTATTGTTGCTGTAACTCCAATAATAATAATTACGATTGGTGCTAGATTCAATAGGAAAGCATTGAAGTCTAAATGTTTATTGGCAGAACCAATCATAATGTTAGGTGGATCACCAATTAATGTTGCCGTTCCCCCAATGTTTGAAAAAATAATTTCAGAAAGTAAATAAGGAACAGGATTTACTTGCAGTATGCGCGTAATAGATAAAGTAACTGGAACAACAAGAAGTACAGTTGTAACGTTATCTAAAAATGCGGAGCCAAGCGCAGTAAGTAGGGAAAGGGAAATTAAAATTTTAATTGGATTTCCTTGTGCCCTTTTTGCTGCTTTAATGGCAACGTATTGGAAAACACCTGATTTACTCGTAATGTTCACCAAAATCATCATACCGATGAGTAGCGTAATCGTTCCCCATTCAATATGTTTCGTAAAGGCGTTATGTAAATCGACGACCCCCACAATTACCATGAGTGCTGCACCAAGAAGTGCGATGACAGCGCGATTAATTTTTTCAGAAATAATAATGGCATATGTAATTAAAAAGACTGCGATAGCAAAATAATACTGCCAGTTAGCGAGTTCTTGCGTTGTTTCGTGCAAAAATCTCATCTCCTTTCATTCATTTTTCTTAGTGTGTCAAATATTAACTAGATGAAACACACATAACGTCATTATAAAGTAGAAAAACTGCGGATGTAAATGAAAGGAGGGATTTTGTCATATTTTCTGCATAGGTCATTTTTTCTTATTTTTTAAAATATTTGTGGGCATTTGACATATATATAAGATACATCCAATCTGAATATTTAAAATGGAATTAGCATTCGAGCTTGTTCGTGTAGGAGTGTCAAATAGAAAGGAATGACAAAAATGATAAGGAAGGGATCGTATGGATGAACAACGATTTTTATTTTTAGACTTTGAGTTTACGATGCCCCAGCATAGAAAAAAACCGAAAGGATTTTTTCCGGAAATTATTGAGGTAGGACTCGTTTCAGTTGCTGGCTGTAAGGTGGAAGATACGTATTCATCACATGTCAGGCCGAAAACATTTCCCTCCTTAACGGATCGATGTAAGAAGTTTTTAGGAATAAAACAAGAAGTCGTGGATAAAGGGATTTCATTTCCTGAACTCGTTAAGAAGCTTGCAGAATACGAAACGAAATGTAAACCGACAATTGTAACGTGGGGAAATATGGATATGAAAGTGCTGAAGCATAATTGTGAAATGGCAGGGATAGCTTTTCCATTCTTCGGGCAGTGTCGTGATTTATCGCTTGAGTATAAGAAGTTTTTTGGGGAAAGAAATCAAACAGGATTATGGAAAGCAATTGAGGCGTACGGAAAAGTAGGGACAGGGAAGCATCATTGTGCGCTTGATGATGCGATGACGACGTACAATATTTTTAAACTAGTAGAAAAAGATAAAGAGTATTTAGTAAAACCAGCACCACCAACATTAGGAGAACTCGTTGATTTTTCAAAAGTGTTAAAGAAAGTGAGCACACAGTAACGACCAAATTGCACATTATGTAATTTGGTCGTTTTGTTTTTTTAGAGTTTGTAGTCCTTCTTTAACTGTTCTAATGTTTCTAGACTACGCTCTGCAAAAGGTGAATCATCTTCAGAAAATGAATTCATTTGAGTTTCTAATGCTAATTTTAGTGACTCGGTATAATCAGGAATTTCTCCTTCATATTTCTTTACCATTTGCTGTGGAATGTTCGTTTGCTCACGAAAAGCTAAAGCGCGTCTTTCATGGAAAAATGGTACGTCAGCTTGTTTTACGTTATGTAAGTCACCTTGCACCGGATGTTTTAAAACAGCTAATACTTTTACGACATAACTACCAGGACGGCTATTTGTAATTTCGCCGATGTATTTTCCTGTTTTATAAATACCAGTAACGATTTCACCAATTTCAAATGTTTCTCTCATATTTTTCACCTCAAGTTTATAGTAAGGAAAGTAGGAGGAGGAGTCAAAGAAATCATTCACTTTCGGAACGCCTCTTGAGAATATGAACTGGTTCAACTATAATTTAAAGATATATATAACAGAAAATTCTGATGTTTTTTTTGAATCCTATAATTAAGGAGTGTTCGTTATGATGCCTTTATATTTTCCGGAAGATAAAACAGAATATATTATTCCAGGGATTGTGTGCGTTCTATTTATTATCGGTGCTATTGCCACGTGGCGCATGTTTATTCGTATATCAAAAAGAGAAGCAGAGCGATTACAGAAAGTTGAAGAAAAACTATTAGCTGAAAAGAAACAGTAACGCATTTTTGTATGTTTCCCTCTATGCTCGGACAATCTAAGGGCAGAATATATTTTGGAGGGAATGGAATGAAGAAACGGCTTTTTTTCAGTTGTTGTTTATTATTTCTGATGGCAGGTTGTGACCAAGGAAAGCCGAAAGAAATTGAAGTGAAATTACATAATGCTTCAGGAGATGAAGTAGGGACTGCGAAAGTAGTTCAGCAAACAAGTGGAGTGAAAATTACGATTAAAGGGGAAGGTTTCACGCCAGGACCACACGGACTACATGTACATGAAATTGGAGAGTGTAAGGCACCTCGTTTTGAATCATCCGGGAATCATTTTAATCCTGATGATAAAAAACATGGTCTTCTTAATCCGAAGGGTGCAGAAAACGGTGATTTACCGAACGTAATTGCAGACGGTTCTGGAAAGATCAAGGCAGAAATCGACGCGCCGCACATAACGCTTGAAGAAGGAAAAACAACGATTCATAGAAAAGATGGAGCGTCTATTATTATTACAGAAAACGCTGATGATGGTATGACACAACCGACAGGTAAATCAGGTGATCGAATTGCTTGTGGTGTCATTGTAAAAAAAGCATCGGATATGAAGAAAAAGTAAAAGCTACTGTGCATGGTAGCTTTTTTTGTGAAAAGTAATTGAAAAGATATGGATAAAGGAGGTTGTCCTAAAATGATTTATGACAGCCTCTTTTCTTATTATGAAAACGTATGACGCAGTCTGTTCAAAATTTCTTCTAAAACAGATCGTGGACAGCCGATGTTAATTCGAATATGTTCTTCCCCACCTAACCCGTATTTCTCACCAGGTTCAACGATGATTTTTCCTTTTTCCTCAAGTAATGCAGTACGCTCGTTTTGAGAAAGCTTTAGACGAGAACAATCAATCCATAATAAAAAGCTACCTTCTGGCTTCGTTACGGAAAGAGCAGGTATGTGAGTTTTGATATATTCATAAGCAAATTGAGCATTATCTTCTATATATAATCGAATTTCGTTTAGCCAATCATTACATTCTGTATAGGCACTTTGCATCGCTGTGTAGGCGAAGATATTTAACCCGTGGAAGCCTTGTCTATATTGGATAGCTGTAAAGGCGTGACGGAGTTTTTCGTTTGGAATGATAATAATCGACGCTTGTAATCCAGCGATATTAAATGTTTTACTTGGAGCCATACAAGTGATAGTGCGTTCTGCTAATTCTTCAGATAAGGAAGCGAACGGTGTATGTGTATGGTCTGCATAAATGATATCGGAATGAATTTCATCCGCGACAACGATTACGTTATATTTAGTACATAACGATCCGAGCTGCACAAGTTCCTCTTTCGTCCAAACGCGTCCGATTGGATTATGAGGGCTACAAAGAAGCATGAGTTTGACGCCTTGCTGAAACTGCTTTTCTAAATGCTCGAAGTCTATCACATATGTATCATTTTGTTTCTGTAATGGACTCACGCATAACTGCCTATTATTTGTTGTGACCATTTCGAAAAATGGAGGATAAATAGGTGGTTGTACGAGAACGGATTCGTTTTCTTTTGTAAAAGCCTGTATGCTCGTACTAAGAGCTGGAACGATCCCTGCACTAAAGACGATCCATTCTTTTTGAATGTCCCAGTCGTATTGTTGTTTTGTCCAGTTACAAATAATATCCCCAATATTTTCAGGGGGAAGTGTGTAGCCAAAAATCGGATGTTCGATCCGTTGTTTTAAGGCAGTTTGAATTGGTTTTGGTACTTCAAAATCCATATCAGCAATCCAAGCATGGATAAGTTCTTCGTTTTTATATGTATCCCATTTTATACTATGCGTTCCACGTCGATTGATTGCTTTATGAAATAGTTGCATAAGTTTGCCCCCTTCTTCTGTAAAACCAATAAGTTACGAAAGTTCTCTCTCTTCTTATAGAATAGCTGATGTGATAGGATAAAGAAAAGTATTAAAAAGTGAAAAGGCGGGAAGCGAATGGGTACATATGAAAAGATGATAGAGGTTGTGAAGAATTGGGATCCGTTTCAAATGGGACCGGAGTTTTATGAAACAGAAGCGAGCGATGTTGTGAACGTCATAAGTGTGTTTGATGATCCAAAATACATCGCAAAGAAGATTCAACATATATACTTTATGTCTTTTGAGGAAGTACCTGCGCTTGAAAAATGTGAGAAGTTAGCTGTGGAATTACTTGTAATAAAAGAAGGCGGAAGTTGTTCATTATAGGCTGTCGGAATTTCCGACAGCCTTTTTTATATTATCCCGCTATTTGCTTGGTAGTAAGACCCCACCTCAAAATTCAGCGGAAGCAAAGAAGTTAGGTGGGGACTGATTAAAGTTTCACTTTATTGCGCAGAAAAAGCGATAATTTCTTCATAAACATGTTTAGGCTTTTCTTCAGGTAGTAAATGTCCTGTATTTTCGTAAGAAATAAATTTTGAATTCGGTAAATCTTTGTGTAGACGATGACCTACATGTACAGGGACGACGCGGTCTTTTTCACCCCAAATGAGCAAGATAGGTGTTTCGATTTTTTGTAATTCAGTTGAAGATAAGTCACCTTCACGGTCTCGTATCATGCGAGTTAAAGCGGGAAATATACGGTCGTCATAAAAAGGAGCGGAGTAACCTTTTTTCATTTCATCGTCAATTAATGAGTGATCATGAACGACATTCATTAAGTTATGAACAATACCGCGTCTAATAATCCAGTTCTTTACGTATAAATGAAAGAACGGTAAATAAGAAGAGTATAGTAAAGGTAAGGTTGCGCGTGCTAAATAGCTAGAGCTGCATAGTAAAATCGTTTTTGAAATGAGTTCAGGACGTATACGGTTTACATAGAGAGAAATTTGCCCACCCATAGAGTGCCCAACTAATACAATGTTTGAGAGAGATAAATGTTCAATTAAATCAATAATAATCGTTGCTAAATTGTGATAAGAATACTTAAACAGATGAGACTTATCACTTTTTCCGAACGGTGGTAAATCAAGAGCAATCACTGTTCCTGCTTTCGATAGTAAGGGAATGAGACGACGGTAACTAAATGAGGAAGATAAAAAGCCGTGAACGAGTACGAAAGTAGGACGTTCTGTTTTGTTATCGTGTTCATACAATTCGTAATGAATAGTAGTGCCGCGAGTGGAAAAAGTGAAATAAGGACAAGTATATTCGTGATTCATTTTTTGTCACTCCATTGATTTTTGTTCATATCATCTCCAAGGAAGAAGAAAATATGTTAACAAAAAAAGGCAAGATGACGATGTCATCTTGCCTTTCGTTTATTCATTATTACCCGCGAACAATATTAGGCGGTGTTTTTCCTTGTAATCCTGCAACTAAATTTTCAGCGGCGGTCATAGCCATTTGCTGCCTAGTTTTTAATGTTGCAGATCCGATGTGTGGTAAAGTCACAACATTTTGTAATGATAAGAGTGGATTATCTTTTTGAATCGGCTCTTGTGTAAATGTATCGATACCTGCTGCAAAGATTTTCTTTTCTGTTAAAGCATGGATTAACGCTTCTTCATCTACTGTTTTCCCGCGAGAAGCATTAATGAAGATTGCTGTTTCTTTCATTAATGAAAATTCCTTTTCTCCGATAAGGTGATATGTTTCATCTGTTAATGGAGTAAGAAGAACAATAAAGTCAGACTGCTCCAGTAGCGTCTGTAAATCACAATATGTAGCATCGAATTTTTGTTCAGCTTCTTCTTTACGACGGCGGTTATAGTAAAGAACATTCATATCAAATCCGAATTTTGCTCGTTTTGCAACGGCTTCTCCAATTCGGCCCATACCGATAATACCAATTGTGCTATGGTGTACATCTAGTCCGAAGTGTTCTTTTCCAATTTCAGCGTTCCATTCACCATTTTTCACATAAGAATCGAGTTCGCAAACACGGCGCCCAGCAGATAACATAAGGGCGAAAACGAGATCAGCTACTGTATCATCTAATACGTATGGTGTATTCGTTCCGATAACATTTCGGTTTTTCATCGCTTGTAAATCAAAATTATCGTAACCGACAGAAATGTTGCTCACTACTTTTAAGTTAGGAGCCACTGTCAGTAATTCTTCATTAATAGCAGATCCGAAATTTAATAACCCATCTTTATCTTGTATTTTTTCTAATAGAACATCACGGGGTACTTTCTCATTTTGATCCCATTTTTCATAATCACAGTGTTCTGATAAATAGTTTTCTACAAATGTTGGAACTGGTTCAGCAATATAAACTTTTGGTTTCACGATTCCATCCCCTTTCGCTTTATCACGCATTTTTCCACTGATTAAAGTTTCACTTTATTTTGACATAATTCAATAGAAAAATCTTCTTTTCAAACTGGAAAGGGTATTTGTATAATTTAAACACAAACGAAAAGGAAGGATGATTTATATGGTGACAGAAAAAGAATTAGAATTATTAGCTTGTCTTGAAAAGAGTAGTCGATTATCTGTAGATACATTAGCGAAGCTGTTAAATATAGAGGTAGAAGAAGTAAAGAAGATGGTTGCGAGGTTAGAAAATGAAAAGATTATTGTGGATTATGTAACACATATTGATTGGACGAAGGTGAAAGAACATACAGGTTTAACGGCAATGATCGATGTGAAAGTTACGCCAAAGCATGGCGTTGGGTTTGATGCGGTTGCTGAACAAATTTATCGTTATTCAGAAGTGAAATCCGTTTATTTAATGTCAGGGACATATGATCTTTCTATTACATTAGAAGGGAAAACGATGGGAGAAGTAGCGATGTTTGTTTCTGAGAAATTAGCAACAATTGAATCTGTTGTTTCTACAACTACTCATTTCATTTTGAAGAAGTATAAACATGAGGGCGTTATTTATGAAAAAGACGATGATGATAAGCGAATTGTGGTGACACCATGAAGCAATTTGAACTATCTAGATCAGCAGAATCTTTAAAACCATCTGGTATTCGAAAATTTTTTGATTTAGCAGCAAATATGAAAGGTGTTATTTCCCTCGGGGTAGGAGAGCCGGATTTTGTTACACCTTGGAATGTAAGGCAAGCATGTATTCGTTCTTTGGAACAAGGGTATACGTCATATACAGCAAATGCAGGATTATTGGAGCTCCGTCAAGAAATAGCAAAGTATCTAAAAAAACAATTTGCAGTATCTTATGATCCAAGTGATGAAATCATTGTTACAGTTGGAGCGAGCCAGGCGTTAGATGTAGCGATGCGCGCCATTATAAATCCTGATGATGAAGTGCTCATTATTGAACCGAGCTTCGTTTCTTATGCACCACTTGTGACATTAGCTGGAGGAGTTCCGGTTCCTGTGGCGACTACGTTAGAAAACGAGTTTAAAGTACAACCAGAACAAATTGAAGCAGCTATTACAGCGAAAACAAAGGCAATTTTGCTTTGTTCACCAAATAACCCGACAGGTGCAATGCTAAATAAATCCGAGCTTGAAGAAATAGCAGTGATTGTTGAGAAGTACAATCTAATCGTATTATCTGATGAAATTTATGCAGAACTTGTATACGACGAAGTATATACAAGTTTCGCGAGTATTAAAAATATGCGTGAGCATACGATTTTAATTTCAGGATTTTCAAAAGGATTTGCGATGACAGGATGGCGCCTCGGTATGATTGCAGCTCCTGTTCAATTTTCAGAATTAATGCTCAAAATCCATCAGTATTCAATGATGTGTGCACCGACGATGTCTCAGTTTGCAGCACTTGAGGCGTTACGCGCAGGGAACGATGAAGTAATTCGAATGAGAGATAGCTATAAGAAGCGTCGTAACTTCATGACGACATCTTTCAATGAAATGGGCTTAACGTGTCATGTGCCGGGCGGAGCATTTTATGTTTTTCCTGCTATATCTTCAACCGGATTATCTTCAGCGGAATTTGCAGAACAGTTATTGTTGGAAGAGAAAGTGGCCGTTGTCCCTGGTAGCGTATTTGGCGAAAGTGGTGAAGGATTTATTCGTTGTTCATATGCAACGTCGCTTGAACAACTTATGGAAGCGATGAAGAGAATGGAACGGTTTGTAGAAAATAAAAAAAGGACAAAACGTAATACGTTTTGTCCATAAAAGGGGGGGAATACTAGAAAGCCATGTGTTAGTAGTCTATCCCAATATTGGAGAATTATACTTCTTTAAGGGAAATTTTTCATGAATTTTGAATGAGTTCTGTCATAGTGGTATAATTTACTAATATAAGGTATACGCATTCTAGATAACGTTATCTAGAATGCGTACTAACCAATCGGATATTTAAAATAAATATATCTGCTTTGCTCTTTATAATTGTAGAGAGAATGGTAAACGTATGGGAGTGTTTCATATGTCAGAACAATATACAACAGGAGTGGTTGTAACAGGGAAAGTGACTGGAATTCAAGATTACGGTGCATTTGTAGCGTTAGATGCAGAAACACAAGGACTTGTGCATATATCTGAAATTACAAATGGATATGTAAAGGATATTCATGACTTTTTAAAAGTCGGCGATACAGTAGAAGTAAAGGTACTTTCAATTGATGAAGAGCACAGAAAAATGAGTTTATCGTTAAAAGCGGCGAAAAGAAAACAAGGAAGGATTCTTATACCGAACCCATCTGAAAACGGATTTAATACGCTGCGAGAAAAGTTGGCAGAATGGATTGAAGAGTCCGAGTTAACAAAGTAAAAGAGGAACGCATATGAGCGTTCCTCTTTTACTTTATCTTATGATATATATTTGCAAATATGATTGCATGCAATCATATTCGTATGTCGGAGGTGAAAGGACATACTGACTATCGAATTTCGTTTGTTTCTGGGTGTGTACCAAGATTTTCAGATGGTTTAAACAGTAAACCAAGATTGATAAGCCCAGATATACCAACGATGCCGTAAATAATACGTGCAAGAGCTGAATTTTGTCCACCGAAAATGGCTGCTACTAAGTCAAACTGGAAAAATCCGATTAGTCCCCAGTTCACAGCGCCAATTACAGTAAAGACTAATGCGATACGTTGCAAAGTACTCATGAAAAAGCCCCCCTTAATTGTGAAGCATGAGCAAGCGATGAGTTAATTAACTCTTTTATAGAATGGGGTAGTTATGTTGTTTTTATACATAAAAAATGTTCGAAAGATGATGTATATACATCTATACCGAAAAATACGAATTTTTATGCAAAAAATGAACTTTTTCTAAAAAATATATATTGGTTACGTTTACAATGGTTGAATCGCTTGATTTACAACTTCAGTTTCGCTAAAGTGAATACAGAAATACATATCCATAATTGGAGGGAAAAAGATGAGTACACATGTAACGTTCGACTATTCTAAAGCGTTATCCTTCATCGGTGAACATGAAATCACTTATTTACGTGATGCAGTGAAAGTAACACATCACGCAATCCACGAAAAAACTGGAGCTGGGAACGATTTCCTTGGGTGGGTAGACCTTCCGCTTCAATATGACAAAGAAGAATTCGCTCGCATTCAAAAATGCGCAGAAAAAATTAAAAATGACTCTGACATTTTACTTGTTGTAGGTATTGGTGGTTCTTACTTAGGGGCACGCGCAGCAATCGAAATGTTAAACCATTCTTTCTACAACACGCTTTCTAAAGAACAACGTAAAACTCCACAAGTGCTATTTGTTGGACAAAACATTAGCTCCACTTACATGAAAGATTTAATGGACGTATTAGAAGGTAAAGACTTCTCTATTAACGTTATTTCCAAATCAGGTACAACAACAGAGCCAGCACTAGCATTCCGTATCTTCCGTAAGTTATTAGAAGAAAAGTATGGAAAAGAAGAAGCTCGCAAACGTATTTATGCAACTACAGATAAAGCACGTGGTGCATTAAAAACACTAGCTGATAACGAAGGTTACGAAACATTTGTTATTCCAGATGATGTTGGAGGACGTTTCTCTGTATTAACGCCAGTTGGTTTATTACCAATCGCAGTAAGTGGCTTAAATATTGAAGAGATGATGAAAGGTGCAGCTGCTGGTCATGATGACTTCGGAACGTCAGAACTAGAAGAAAACCCAGCTTACCAATATGCAGTAGTTCGTAACGCTTTATACAATAAAGGAAAAACAATTGAAATGCTTGTTAACTATGAGCCAGCACTTCAATACTTCGCTGAGTGGTGGAAACAGTTATTTGGTGAAAGTGAAGGAAAAGATCAAAAAGGTATTTTCCCATCTTCAGCAAACTTCTCAACTGACTTACACTCATTAGGTCAATACGTTCAAGAAGGTCGTCGTGACTTATTTGAAACAGTTCTTAAAGTAGGTAAATCTACACATGAACTAACAATCGAATCAGAAGAAAACGATTTAGACGGATTAAATTACCTTGCTGGTGAAACTGTAGACTTTGTAAACACAAAAGCATACGAAGGTACATTACTTGCACATAGCGACGGGGGAGTACCAAACTTAATCGTCAATATTCCTGAATTAAATGAGTACACATTCGGTTACCTTGTATACTTCTTCGAAAAAGCATGTGCGATGAGCGGCTACTTACTAGGGGTAAATCCATTTGACCAACCTGGCGTAGAAGCATACAAGAAGAACATGTTTGCTTTACTTGGTAAACCAGGATTTGAAGAATTAAAAGCAGAATTAGAAGAGCGTTTAAAATAATAAAAAGCGACCGGAATCCGGTCGCTTTTTATTATTTTATCGAAAAGTCCATCAGTATATTCAAGCTAGAGTGGGTATGCTAAAGGAAAAGTCTTGGAGGGATGGACTTGATTCCAATTCAATCAAATTTAGAAGGACGTACATATGCGCTATTTAAGTTAGAAGAGATTATGAAACCACTTGGATATAGCATTGGTGGTAATTGGGATTATGATAAAGGATGCTTCGATTACAAAATCGATGAAGAAGATGGGTATCAATTTTTACGAGTGCCGTTTACAGCAGTAGATGGTGAACTGGATGTACCTGGTGTAGTAGTCCGTCTTGAAACGCCGTATATTCTTTCGCACGTATATCAAGACGAACTAGATGATAATGTGAATACTTTAACCGCTGGAACGAGTGGGATGGATCAATTTGCTGAACCGAAAGATCCAGATGGAGATGTAAAAAGAAAATATATCAATATTGGGAAAGTGCTCATGCAAGAACTAGAGCGTCATTTTATTAATGGTGAATAACAATGAGTATGTCGCTTTCGATAAGAATGAAGGTATGGACTGGATTAATCATATATTGATCATCACGCTTTATACCTAGTAAGAGAATGTTTTGTTTTAGAAGGGTATAGCTACAATTTGCAAAGGTTTGTCCGGTGCAGGACGGAGAAAGCTCCATCAGTTGTAATTTGTTATCAGAGATTTCATCGTAAAGTGAGAATAGTACACCTGAAATAGAAGGGAATAAAAGAGAAGCGGTAAATACATAACTCGTTAATTTATTTCCTTCTATAATTTCTGACGCGCCCGCTCTCGTTGCATTTTGAATTTGTTCAGTAGTAAGTAGTTCGGCGATGCAGTGAATGTTTGGATTGAGTCCTTTCGCAGTTAAAATATTTAAAATGGACTGTGTATCTGCTAAGCTTTCGTTCTTTTCTTTATCCGCTGTTATTAATATGGTGTGTGCCGTTGCAATATTAGCCTTTAATAAAGTTTGATCGTGATGCGGACAACCTTTTATAAATTCTAAATGATGAAAGGGTTTTGGGAGTAAAGAAAGTGTTTCATCAATTAAAACGATATCAAGGTTTGGTTGTAGTACATGCATTTGCTTTACAACATGTTTTGCACGCTCATTCCAGCCAACGATAATCATATGACCGTTAGAGGTAGCGGCTTCTTCACCTTTAACTTTCATGTATTGTTTACTAATCATCTCAGTAGCGAATAGAACCATATAATAAGAACAAAAGCCAGTTCCTAATAAAATAATACTTATACCTATTAGTTTTCCTATCGTTGTATGGGGAGCAAAGTCGCCATATCCAACTGTAAAAATGGTAACAATTGACCACCAAATTCCGTCAAACCATGTAGTGAAATGAGAGGGTTCTAATCTATGTATAAGAAAACCAGAAAAAGCAGTGAGTACAATAATAAAACAAATTAAACGAAAAATAATGGAATCACGAAATGTATCTACTAAATTCGGACGGGATTTCAATAGTAAATTCCTCCTTGTTTTGCAGGACTACATTCATTGTTACCATTATAGAAAAAAGAAAAACTCTCTAATTAAAGAGAGTTTATTTTATGCTACATACTTTCCACTTCAGTTTGTTGGACACTTTCAAGATGCTGGAGAGTATAGTAAACATCAGCGGTATGTCTTTTTTGATCAATGGACAGTTTAAGATGTAAATAGTGAGAACCGTTTTCTAACGTTTTAAGCTTCATATTTTTAACGTTTATATCCATTTCTTTTATCTCCTCGATTACAACCGGGATATTGTCCATATTTCGCACAACAAGTTTCACTGCAATATCACGTTGACGAAATGATCTAGGACCTACAAACTTCATTGTCAATGGTATAAGTTCGACACTAATCATAAGAAAACACATTCCGAAAATTGCCTCGATATAGAAACCAGCTCCAACGGCAATACCAATACCAGAAGCACCCCAAATCATAGCGGCAGTCGTGAGTCCTGCAATGCTATCGTTGCCTCTTCTTAAAATTACGCCAGCACCTAAAAAACCAATTCCTGATACAATTTGAGCGGCAAGTCGAAGTGGATCCATATTCATATGATCGGTATGTGGTAAGTTATAAGCTGCTTTAATAGAAACAATCGTTAGGAGGCAACTAATAATAGAAATAACTAAACACGTTTTTAAACCAAGTGGTTTCCGTTTTAATTCGCGTTCTAAACCAATGGCAAATCCTAAAATAGCCGAGAGACCTAGTTTGATTAATAAATCGGTATAGTCCATATATATTCCTCCTTGTATGATATGGTATATGAATAAAACGCTTATTATAGAAAGAAACGTTTTTTGATAGAGTAACTTTATATAAAATATATGTAGGAATTAATCATACATGAAAGAGATATTTCGTTTAAGTATATGATATTAAAAAAGAAATGTGGGCAGTTTTTAAAAAAGTTTATAAAAGGTGTTGCATTTCATTTTTCACCATGATATATTAATAACCGTCGCTGATGCGGAAACGCAGAAAACGACAAAAAAGAAATTGAAAAACTTAGTTGACATCGAAAAACGAAGATGTTAACATAAGGAAGTCGCAAATGAGCGACCAAGTAGTTCTTTGAAAACTGAACGAAACAAACAACGTGAAACGTCAATTTTTATTTTTAGATGCTAGACAAACT
>NZ_JAKUFQ010000045.1:0-44005 GCF_022663475.1 Bacillus cereus group sp. BfR-BA-01382 | reverse complement strand
GGTGGTCCAGAGAAAGTGGAAGGCATTTTACAAGATGTTTCTTGTGACTTCGTTACATTAATTGTAAAAGAAGAAGTTATATTAATTGCAATAAAGCATATTAAAAGTGTTAACTATAATGCATTAGCATGCGGAGAGAGCGATGAGAGCGAAGATAGTAATAGTAAGGAAAGTAGTAGCGATAATTCAGGTCGAGCTCGCGCACAAAGACAGTCAAGTAGAGGAAGATAATAAGAAAGGAGGATACAAATTTGGAAAGTATATTATGCTGTGAGCAAATTAAATGCTTAGTCGGTGAGACTGTAAAAGTAAATCTTCGTGGACCAGAGAGTCGAGTGGGGGTACTTGTATCGTTAGGGAGAGATTACCTTACATTACAACTTCCTCTTGGTGAATTAGTATATTACCAATTGAAACATGTGAAGAGTCTAGCTAAGAAAGTGAAAGAAAGTAAATGTGGCGATTCCTATGTTTCATGTTTCTGCTCTGATGATGATACTTTTGTCGATGTATTACGTGACTTGAAGTATAAGTGGGTAAAGATTAATCGTGGCGGTCCAGAATGTGTGGAAGGATTATTAAGTGAAGTGCATGAAGAATGTATTACACTAGTAAACTGCGATGAAGTCATTTATATCATTAATTATCATATTAAGAGTGTGAGTCAAGTAGTGAAATGTAAAAAGAATGAAGATGAATAATGTTTAATAAATAAGAGGGGCATTATGAGGGAAAGAGAAGAACAATTTCTTATTTCGATAGTATGAAAAGGAATTACTTACTATTAAGACAAAACATTGCCCTGATTATTTTTTTTGAAACGGAAGATAGGAAAGCTGATATTCATAGGAAGGAGGATATAGATGAATGAGTTGAATAAAAGTATTGGAGAAAATATATATGTTAAATTAATCGGTGAAAAAAGATTTAAAGGTGTATTAATTGATGTAGGAAATGATATCGTTGTTCTTTACAATGGACAAGATTACGTATATATATCTTTATATCATGTACAATACTATAAATTTTTAAGACCATATGACGAAGAAATATCAAAACCAGATGTTGATTCTGTAATTAAGAGGGAATCACCTTCAATTTCTTTGAGAAAAGTATTAAGTACTTCTAAAGGTATTTTTACAGAAGTTTATGTAGCAGGAAATGCTCCAATACATGGTTATGTTACAAGTGTGATGAACGATTATATTGTTTTTTATAGTCCGGTTTATAAAACGGTATATATATCTTTAAAGCATTTAAAATGGTTAATTCCGTATAAAGAAAACCAAGTACCGTATGCCCTCAATAAAAATGAACTCCCCGTAAATCCGTTAAATATTACGTTAGCTAGAACGTTTGAAGAACAGCTTATTAAAATGACAGGGAAAATTATGGTGTTCGATTTAGGTGAGGAGTCCAATAAAATTGGAAAAATGGCGAAAATTGATGAAGGTCATATTGAAATATCAAAAGCACGTGATGCAAAAATGTATGTGAATATTCAACATGTAAAATCCGTCCATTGTCCGTAGATTAGTTGGAAGGGCTGGCTTTTTCTTTTATATGCAGAAGAAAAGGTCGAGCCTATTTATTTAGTTTAATTTGGATATGAGGGGAAAAATGAATTGAATATAAATATATTATAGTGCGATCTTTTAAAAATAATTTTGCACTACTTTATAAAGAAATATGTACGAGCTATCTTTTTATGTATTCAATTTATTTTTTGAGGAGGAGCTGCTCAACTAATTTATTAAAGGGGTTTTGTTTGTGGAGCAGTTTCCGAATTCGTTATCAATTACATTGCTTGGTAGTGCTGGTGGAGCAGCAAAAGCAGTTTTAGCAATTTTAAATCAAGCGATAGCAAATGAAAAAGATCCAATTTATGAAGTATTAAAGAATGCCAAATTTCATTTGGTGGATATAAAACAAAAAGATAGGACTTATTATGATGAGTTGTTTTCGAATTTGAAAGGTCGCTTATATTTATATGAAATAAACCTTCAAAATGTAGTGGAATTTAAACAACATTTAAAAGAAAAAAGAACGAGTGTTGTGATTGATGTTTCAGGAGCAGATACAATTAGAGTATTAAGCTGCTGTAATGAACTAGGAATTTGTTATATTAATTCAGCCTTGGAAAATGAGGCCGTAGATCAGGACGATAGCTTAATCGGCTTTCAGCTTACGGAAAGATATACAAGGTTTGAGAAGGAGAAAGAGAAATTTACAAATACAAAAGCGATTATAGGTTCAGGTATGAATCCAGGTGTTGTTCAATGGATGGTTGTTGAACTTATGAAGGAACGACCAAATGAAAGGCCAAGAGCATGTTATATTGTAGAACATGACACGTCGTTTTTGAATGATATAGCGCTTATAAAGCCACATACACTTTATGCTTCATGGGCAGTAGAGCGATTTTTAGATGAAGCAATCTGGAGTTATCCGATGTATATGAGTCAACATCGTCCTCTTTACTTTTATGAAGATGTATATGCTTCAGAGTATAAAGTGAAGTTGGGAGAAAAAGAATTCTATGGTTGTTTAATGCCACATGAGGAAGTATTAATTTTAGGGAAAAACTTTAATATGGAAGTTGGTTTTCTTTACCGAATTAATGAGTATACAACAAATATAATTAGACAGAATTTAGACCAAGTAGAAGATTTATGGAACTGGAATCGTAAAGTGTTTAATCCAGCGGAAGAAGAGGTTGCTGGAGAGGACTTGGTCGGTGTGTTACTCGTTTATGAAAATAGTGAGACATATATGTATAATGTGATGAATAGTAGCCAAGTTTTTCGTAAATATAAAACGAATGCAACGTATTTTCAGGTAGGGTGCGGGATTTATGCGGGCTTGTCCAGTTTACTTTTAGATCGCTTTGAACAAGGTGCTTATTACGTCGAGGAGTTGTTATTAAATACAGAAAGTAAGTACGGTGAGTATTTAAATTTATATATGAAGGATTTTGTAATGGGGCATAATAATTTTACTGATGGATTGTTACATGACAGGGTAAGATGGGTGTAATTTGTTACCAAAAGGAAGGAGAGATCTCCTTCCTTTTAGTATTATAAGGTTAAATATTGCCCTGAAAGCAATTTCATACTTATACTTTAAGGAGATAACAATGAAAGTTTTTTGTATCGATCAAGGGGAGTTTTTATATGAACAAATACAAGAGCTTGATTTATGAAGAAAGAAGAGCCTTAAAGGTATTTATATTATTATTCTATATTATATTCTTTTTATATGACGCTATATATTATTTTGTGTATCCTGCTATGAATATTAGTGGAACAGCGGTAGGTTGGCCAGAAGGTAGTCTTGGGATAGGTGTGCCTATATTTGTAATAGCAATATTTCCTATTTCTATATACCTTCAAAAAAGAGGGTATGTATATTCTGTAAAATATTTATTTTTATTTGGGTACATGTTTATCAATCTTGTTAATAATTTAATGATTTATTTGCGAACGGATAGACCTTTTGAACATGGTAGTATGGTAGAAATGTTATTAATTTTATTTGCCCCAGTTTTCGTGAATAGAAAATACTTTTATTTAGTTTCCTTTAGTGTAATTGGAAAGTACGTATTTTTCACATTGCTATTACAAGATTTAAAAGTGGTAATTCCACTTGTTTTATGTGTATTCTATTTCATTATTTCACATTCTTTATTAAAACGATTTCAATCTTATGTAAGAACAGTGGTTGAAATGATGAACAATATGAAAGAGACGGAAAATTTAGCTGTGATTGGAACTATGTCTACAACAATTGCCCATGAAATTCGAAATCCGTTAACAGCGTTAAAAGGGTTTACGCAAATGCAAAAAGAAAGAAATCCAGCTGATACGATGAGCTACGACATTATGTTACAAGAAATTGAAAGGGTTAATGGATTTGTTAGTGAATTGATGTTGTTAGGAAAACCAAAGCCAACAAATTATGAAAGGTGTAATATACGAGACATCCTTCTATATGTTGTGCATCTAATGGAAAGTTATGCAATGCAATATAGAGTTAAATGTCATTTACAAGTAGATGGGAATTTACCGGCTATAAACGGTGATGATAAGCAATTAAAACAAGTGTTATTAAATATCATTAAAAATGGAATAGAATCAATGCCAGAGGGCGGAGAAATTCATATCCGTGCATATCAAAAAACGCAAGGACATTTGTGTATTTCTGTTGAAGACCAAGGATTTGGTATAGAGAATGAAAAGTTGGAAAAAATCGGCAAGGCATTTTACACAACAAAGGAGACTGGTACAGGACTTGGATTAATGATTACATATAAAATTATTAAGGAACATCAAGGGAGTATCACAATCCAAAGTAGTCTAGGAGTAGGAACGAAAGTAGAAATTTTTCTGCCGACCGTTTAATGTATTGGGAGAAAAGATTTTTCAGAAAAGTGTTCTTGTTGTGTAAATATAAACATTTTATAAAATGTTTCAAGAAGGGTTTTTTTTATAAAATACTTCGTTTATAATGGAGGAAAATATCGACATGAGATTGATTACTCATGTAACGGTTCAGTAGTGTTATGAAAAGATAAGAAGGGGTGCACGCGCATCCTTTTTTCTATGCAGATATTATGAAAGAGGTGGTATGATGGAATTAACATTAAATTCGACTGTATGTTTACACACGATTCAATTTCGAAAAGAGCAAAAGAATTATATTGTAAAAGATACAATTACAGGAGAAAAATATGAAATGCCGCCACTTTGGATTGATGCATTGGCAATGATGCGTGACGGTTTTTTATTGGGAGAAATTGAGGAGAAATTAAAAGAAGAGTATCCATCTGAAGAAGTGAATATGTTAGCATTCACGAGGCAACTGTTAGAACTAGAACTTGTTGAAATGGTAGATGGAGAAGAGATAGCTTGCACAAAGAAGAAAGAGATAGATTGTTTAGCTTGGGTGCGTCCCCGTGTGGAACAATTCTTTCTTAATTTAAATAGAAAATATAGAAGCAAAGACCAGTAGTGGCCTTTGCTTTTTTTAATCCCGCTATTTGCCGGGCAGTAAGACCCCCACCTCAAAATTCAGCGGAAGCAAAGAAGTTAGGTGTGGGATGAACAAAACCCCCACTGATTAAAGGTTCACTTTATAGGTTGTGTTTAAAATATAACAGCAAATGCTCTTGCGAAAGCACCGTCACTATTTTTAATTTTTAAAGGTGCGGATGAGAAAAAGAAACGTTTTGTTTCGATAGCATCTAGATTTGTTAAGTTTTCAATTAAGTAAATATTATTCCCTAGTAATATGTGATGAATCGGTGATGTTTCTGTTGTGACTTCATCAGGAGAAATGAAATCTAAACCGATAGATTTTACTTTTAATTGAACTAATTCTTCAGCTAATTCTTCAGAAAGATAAAATGCTTCTTTCTCATAAGCTTCTGTATTCCATTTGGTGGATAGATTAGAATGAAAAATAACAATATCACCTTCTTTTATGTCAGTATTATGCAATACTGCCTTAGGTAATTTTCGCTCTTGAATATGTGTTACATCTATAAGAACAGCTTCACCTACAAATTGATCCAGCGGTAATTGATCGATGGTCGTTGCGCCTGAAATAAAATGCGCAGGAGCATCACAATGCGTGCCAACATGAACGACAGAATGAAAATCTGTAACTTGATAGCCTGATTCTTCAACACTTGTAACAGCTTCTAGTTGTATTTTAGGTGTTCCAGGAAATTGAGACATATTATTTTCAAATGTTTGCGATAAATCAATTACTTTCATTTTACATACCTCCAATATATATTTTTCAAATAATAAAAAGCTCACCCTTCAATATCAAGAAAGGTGAGCTTTACATGCTAGTTGAGTTTTATCTTCCAAAATGCAATGCATTTTGCAGGAATTAGCACCTATTCAGTTTGTATAAACTGAGGTTGCTGGGCTTCAAAGGGCCGGTCCCTCTGCCTCTCTTGATAAAGAAGTATTCAGTTTTTTTGAAAACGGAATTTTCCGATAGTTAAATTGTAATTCATTTCCTTTTTTCGTGCAATACAAAATAGGTATTCACCCAAATAAAGCTGCTCGCATATTGTAGGTTATGTAAATAGAATGCTGCGAAGGAGTGAGTGCAGTGACAGGAAATGTATTAAATTATTATGCTGGTGGTAATACAGCTAGGGGATTTCACAATTTATACGAAGAGAATTTAAAAGGATTAGACAGATTATTTATCTTAAAGGGTGGCCCAGGAACGGGAAAATCTTCTTTAATAAAGGCAATAGGTCGTGAATGGATTGAAAAAGGATATGATATTGAATTGTTACATTGTTCTTCTGATAATAAATCGGTTGATGGTGTAATTATCCCAAAATTAAAAGTAGGAATTGTTGATGGGACATCGCCGCATGTTATTGAGCCAAAAATGCCAGGAGTTGTTGAAGAGTATATAAATTTAGGAATTGCTTGGGACTCAGATAAACTAAGAAAGCAGAAGTTAGAAATTGAAAGATTTGTTTCAGAAGCAAGCAAAGCTTTTCAGTCTGCTTACGCACGTTTTAAAGAGGCATTGGTTATACATGATGAGTGGGAGAAGATATATATTGATAATATAGATTTTAATAAAGCAAATGAACTAACCAATCAGCTAATCCAGAAATTATTTGCAGATAAAAGCGGGAGACAATCGCTTGTAAAACATCGTTTTTTAGGAGCTGCTACACCGAAAGGAGCAGTTGATTTTGTTCCTAATTTAACAGAAGGGTTACCACATCGTTATTTTATAAAAGGGCGCCCAGGCTCTGGAAAATCAACGATGCTCAAAAAGTTAGCTAAGGCAGCTGAGGAAAAAGGGTTTGAAGTTGAAGTATATCATTGCGGATTTGACCCGAATAGTCTTGATATGGTTATCGTAAGAGAATTAGGATTTGCAATTTTTGATAGCACCGCACCACATGAATATTTTCCAAGTCGCGAGGGTGATGAAATTATTGATATGTATGCCCTTATTGTTACGCCAGGGACGGATGAGAAATATGCGAAGGAAATTCGTGATGTCTCCATTCAGTATAAAGCAAAAATGAATGAGGCGATGTCTTTCTTAGCGAAAGCAAAATCGGTTCGTGATAAATTAGAACGAATTTATATTGCTGCTATGGATTTTTCAATAGTAGATGCATATAAAGAGGAGATTCAAAAAGAGTTTGAACGAATTGCTGCTACTGTAATTGAAAAGCAACAATAGACGTTTTATTAGGCTGTCAGTAATTTCTGACAGTTTTTTTAGTATGTAGTAAAATTAATAGTGTATTGTCGAATTTCCAAGGAAATAATCAAAAAATGGAGTTGTTATGAAATGAGAGAGAAAATCGAGTTGGAGTTAGAAAGAATTGAAAAAGAGAATGATGTGAAAATTTTATTTGCGGTGGAATCAGGGAGTCGTGCTTGGGGGTTTCCATCGAAAGATAGCGATTATGATGTTAGGTTTATTTATATACATCCAGTAGAATGGTATTTATCAATTCATGATAAACGAGATGTAATTGAATATCCAATTAGCGATGATTTAGATATAAGTGGTTGGGATATTAAAAAGGCATTGCAACTATTCGCGAAGTCGAATCCTGCTTTACTTGAGTGGATTCGATCACCAATTTTTTATTCGAAAAACTCTAATTTTCCAGAACTACTTCAACAGATGAGTGAGAAGAATTTTGATCCAAAAGCAACGATATATCATTATTTACATATGGCGTCGAAAAATTATCGTGAATTTTTGCAAGGTGAGAATGTAAAGCTGAAAAAGTACTTTTATGTATTACGTCCCATTTTAGCTTGTAAGTGGCTAGAAGAGAAAACGACTTTACCTCCTGTAGAATTTGACCGATTGATTACAGAATTATCATTAGAACGTAGCGTATTAGATGAAATTGAAAAGTTGTTAATAAAGAAAAAAGCAGGTACTGAATTAGATGTTGGATTGAAAATTAAGGTGCTAAATCAATTTTTAGAAGAACAAATTCATTACTATCAGGAATATGTAAAAGGAATTGAAAAGGGATCAGGAATCGATATTGAGAGTTTAAATACATTGTTTCGAGATATGTTGTTTGAAGCATATGAAAAAGAGCACAAGTAAGTTTGTGCCCTTTTTATTTTGTAGGAATGAAGAAAACAGATATAGCTGCGATAAGACCTGCAAAGGAGAATAAGTAAAAATTCCATGCTAAGTCATATTGCATTGTCATAATAATACCGACAAGAATTGGGCCAGCAATTGCACCAACTCGGCCAAGCCCCAGTCCCCAGCCTAAGGAGGTAGCTCGGATATGTGATGGGAAGTATTGTGTTACATATGCATTTAATATTTGAGTAATACCGACTGATCCAATACCAGCAAGGCCAATTAAAAGATAAATGATTGTAACAGATGGTTTGATTGTTAATAGTCCGATACATATAGCTGCCATAAGATAAGAGATGCTAATAACAATTTTTGCTCCTATACGATCAGCAATTGCTCCAGCGAATAATGCGCCGATAGCTGCGGTAATATTTAGCATAAGTAGAAATGACAGACTAGACCCAAGAGGATATCCTGCCTGGCGCATCATCTGTGGTAACCAAGTGTTTAAACCGTATATTAAAAACATTCCCATTATATAAGTAATCCAAAAAAGTAGCGTTGCTTTTATGTATTCTTTTGAGAATAACGTAGTAAATCCATTTTTCTTTTGTATAGTAGATGGAGCTTGATGAGTTTTATTTTTCACATGAAATTCAATTGGAAAACGATTAAGAATTTGGTTCACTTCTTCTTGGCGATTACGTGATAATAAAAATTGAATGGACTCAGGTAAATAGCGAATAATGAAAGGAATGAGGAGTAGTGGAATCATTCCGATACCAAACATAATTCTCCATCCGAAATCTTCTAACATAAATATAGACAAAATAGCACCTAACACGATACCTAAAGGATAGCCAGTAAACATAAGAGCATAAATAAAAGATTGCCTTTTTTTGGGTGAATATTCAACAGTAAGTGCTGAAGCTGTTGGGATAACACCGCCTAATCCGATTCCTCCTATAAATCGAGATAATCCAAATAACTCAGGAGAAGGAGCGATAGCCGCTAAACCCATTGTGATAGAAAAAAGTGCTAAACAGCATATAAGCGTCCATTTACGTCCAATTAGATCTGTAATCGTTCCAACTAGAATAGCCCCAATAAACATCCCAAATAAAGCATAGCTTGCAATTGTGCCAGCGTGCGATGGTGATAGCGCCCAGCTTTTGTCTTCTAGGAGCTTTGGTAGAACGGCACCGTAAATACCTAAATCATATCCATCAGCTAAAATGGCTAGCCAACAAATAAAAACAACAAGTTTTGTAATAGAGCTTGAAAAGATAGTTTCTGTAGATTCTAGATGAGGTGGAGCTGAAGGTTGCATAATATTCCCCCACTTTTTAATTTGTAGATGAATATATTATTTCATTTAATGTTAATATTTTCCTCCCTGTGTTGAAATTTATCTGAAAAGGTTTTATAACAAATAAAGAAGTTCAACAGTAATTATGTTGAACTTCTTTATTTGTTCACTCATTATCAACTCGTTTTAACGGTTGATCTGCTGGACCTTCAAGAACGTCTCCTTCAATTGAAAAACGAGAACCATGGCAAGGACAATCCCAGGTACAATCACCATTATTCCATTCAACTTCACAGCCGAGATGTGTACAAGTTGTATCGACGATATGTAATTTTCCTTCTTTGTCCTTATAAGCACCTGCTCGTTTACCGTTAACATGTACGACAGATCCTTCACCAACTTCGAGATCTTCTGGCTTACGTAATGCGGTTTCGATCTTTCCTTCAATTAAATGTTTCGCAACATCAATGTTCTGGGAGAGGAACGTTTTTATATCTGGATTTGCATGGAAGCGTGATGGTGCATACAGTTCTTTATAGGGACTGTGGACTTTTAGGATGGAGTCCTTCAGTAGCTGAGCGGCAGCAGTTCCAGTTGTCATTCCCCATTTGCGATATCCAGTTGCAACAAATATATTTGGATTTCTTTCGTTAATATGTCCGATATAAGGAAGCTTATCTAGAGTGATTAAATCTTGTGCTGACCATCTATAAGGAACCTCGTCTATTCCAAAAGTTGCTTCAGCAAAAGAATAGAGTGCTTCATAATGAAGCATCGTATTTATTCCTTGTCCTGTTTTATGACTTTCTCCGCCAATTAAAATTAATTTCTCTCCATTGTTTGTTATATAGCGTAAGGAGCGCTTTGGATCATCAATACTTAAATACATGCCACCTGGATAATCTGTTTTGGCTTTTATTGCAAGAGCGTAGGAGCGTTCTGCGTACATTCGCGTAAAGAAAAAGCTATTCGCATCATAAAAAGGAAAATGTGAACAAGAGACAACATATTCACAAGTGATATGATGGCCCTCTTTTGTAATTATTTGTGGATAATCTCCCTTTTCCACATCCATAGCTGTTGTTTGTTCGTAGACCTTTCCACCCATCTCCACAAACTTTTCTAAAAGTGTTTTTAAATAAAGAAGGGGATGGAATTGTGCTTGATTTTTCATGACAAGTGCAGATTGTACTGGAATAGGAATCGATAGAGATTGAACATAATCACAAGGTATATTTAATTTTTGATAAGCTTCATATTCTTTCGATAAATTTCTTAATCCGTTATCAGTAGTTGTATATAAATATGAATCTTCATTTGAGAAATTACAGTCGATTTTATATGTTTGAACAGTTTCGTTTATGAATTGTAGAGCCTGATTATTTGATTCATAGTAAAGCCCGGCCTTTTCTACACCGAAGTGATTTATTAATTCATCATAAATAAGATCATGTTGTGCTGTTACTTTCGCTGTTGTATGCCCAGTCGTCCCGTTTAAAATACGACCAGAATCAATTAAAACAACATCGATGCCTTCTTTTGCAAGTAAATAGGCAGTAGTAATACCTGTAATACCAGCACCGATAATAGCAACTTTCGCCTTTATATTTTCGGATAAACGAGGGAAAGTAGGAAACTGAGTAGATTCAATCCAATAAGATAGCGGCAGTTGTGGAAATGTATCACTTGTCATTGCTGAAACCTCCTGATTTTAGAACAATTTTCCTTTTAATATTTCCATATTATATGAAATTCATGTGTGTTGTTTTAGAAGAAGTCTATTTTTATTAAAAGAGGTTATAAATTATTTTGATATAATTAATTAGGTGGGGCATTATGAAGAAGTAGGATTTATATAAAACTAAATTCAAGTGATTCTGTTTGTTGATTACATAGAGATTTATTGAATGAGATAGGGTCTATGGCGTTTAAGAAAATGTCTATAGATAGTGGATAAATCCTTATGTAATATATACATTTTCTTTAGTGAAATAAAGTATGATTATAAAAATATAACCAACTTTTATTACTAGGTCATAAAAGTTGTTGACAATATAGAAATTCTATTGTTATGATTCATCATGTGGAAAGGTTGATAGAGAGTAAAAAGAGAAATGTTTTTCATTGATAATAAAAGCGAAAAATAAGTGACGATAGAGTGAGTATATTTTCCTTATAATACATGCTTTTTGGATCATTTAGTAAAATCAATCTGGAAGCAAGAATTGATATATGTAAGTTGCGCAAGGCGCGGCATAAGAAAGGGGCAAAAGGATGAAGGAGCTTCATACATTTGGGTGGTATGCAGCACGTGTATCACCACATTTGCCGAAAAAAGCATTTAAACCAGTGCCTACTCGTTTATTTGGTGGATTGGCTTATTTGCTTGTGGCATTGTCGGGATTAATATCGATTGGTGTATTTGAATTGAATGTGTGGGCGAATCTAGGAATTGCGATTGTTCTTGGATTATGTTTTGCTTCACTAGGATTTTTAGGGCATGAAATTTTACATGGAACTGTTGTAAGAAAGGCATGGCTTCGTGACTTCTTAGGAGCGATTGCATTTATGCCATTATCAACAGGGCCAAAGCTTTGGAGAAAGTGGCATAATGCAACGCATCATGTTCATACACAGCATGAAGAGAATGATCCGGATGCATGGCCGACACTTGAGAAACTTAAGAAGAGTAAGTTTTTGAGTTGGGTATATCGTATGCCTCTACATGTACGTTCATTCTTTAGTTTTCTGTCACTAACAATTCAATTTACATTGCATTCGACTCGAATGTTCTTTCATTTTATAAAAGAGTTCAAGTCATCCAATCAAAAATCTGTATGGCTTCAACTTCTTTTGCCTTGGACAGTTTGGATTAGTTTATTATTTATTATGGGACCTGGAAAATGGTTATTTGCATATGTCATTCCGTTGTTAATTGCTAACTTTATTGTAATGGCATATATCGCAACAAATCACCGCTTAAATCCAATTGTTCCAGTAAATGATCCGTTAGCAAACTGCTTATCAGTAACAGTGCCGCGCTGGGTAGACGTTTTGCATTTCAATTTCTCATATCATACAGAACATCATCTGTTCCCTGCTATGAGCTCTAAATACTATCCGTTAGTAAAAGAGAAGATTAAAGAAATGTGGCCGGAACGTTATCACGAAATGCCGATGACAAAAGCATTGGCAGCACTTTGGAATACACCACGTGTGTATTATCACGGAAGTGAATTAGTTGATCCGCATAGAGAGCATTTCTACGGTTCTTTAGGAAATGGCTTAGACCCTCATAATATTTCATATCGTGAGGAACATATAGAAGAAAAAGAGAGTATTAAAAAAATAAATCAGTAAAAATTAATATATTTTTGCAGTGAAAAAGCAAGCCATCTCAGGCTTGCTTTTTCTTATAAAGAAACTTCCTTTTTGTTCTTTTTATTGACTTGGAAGGAGTTAGTTTCTTTTCGTTGTAATCGTTTTTCTAAAAGATTAACAAAATAAGTAAATAGAAGAACAAGTACGAGATAGTATGCACCAACGATTATGTAAGTATCTAATTGTTGGAAGTTACCTGCTGCAATTGATAAACCCGATCCCCATAATTCGGACATTCCTACATAAGCAACAAGTGAAGAATCTTTTAATCCGATAATAAATTGGTTTCCTAGAGGAGGAAGAGACAGACGAAATGCTTGTGGTAATATAATTCGTCGCATAGCTAAAGGATAAGGCATGCCTAAAGAGCGAGCTGCTTCTAATTGTCCTCGGTCAACGGATTGAATAGATCCACGGAAAATTTCCGTAATATATGCACCGTTATGAATTGCTAAAGCGATTGCTCCTGCCCAAAAAGGGGTGAAAACAACAACAGATGTAATTCCAAAATAGAGAATGGCAATTTGAACAATTAAAGGTGTACCACGAATAATAGCAATGTAGACATGAGCGATACTATTTAAAACTTTATTGTTAGAGATTCGAAAGAAAGCGAATAATAATCCAATTAATGAACCGAGTACTAGGGAAGTTAATGTTAATTGTAATGTGACAATAGTAGCTTTTAAGAGTGTGGGATAGGAAGAGATAAAAATTTCAAACATGCGTTTCACCTCATATTGTATAGATTTTAGTAGAGAATGAAATGCCCCACATAAAATGAACACTTAATCAGTGGGGCACTGTTTATGAATCTTTTGAATGGCTAACTTACTTACTTCGTTTTTTCCTCTTCACCAAGAATATTACGTCCGAACCATTTTTTACTGATCTTATCATACGTACCATCTTTAATGATTTCATCTAACGCTTTATTTACTTTCTCAACCATTTCTTTATTATCTTTGCGAATAGCAATTCCCATTTCATCAAGATTTAATGGTTTTCCGGCTTCTTTTATATTCGATTTTCCTTCTTTTATCATACGTAGACCAACCATTTGATCCGTAATTACTGCGTCAACACGCCCAGGCTCTAAATCCATAAGAGCAGTAATATCACTGTCATATTCTGTGATTTGATCTGTATATTTTGCAACAAGATTTTTAAAGGTACTAGCTTTTACAACACCAATTTTCTTACCTTTTAAATCTTCTGGAGAAGAGATAGCGGTATTCTTTTTAGCTACAAAAATTTGGGCGCCAGAGCGATAGTACGGATTTGAGAAACTAACAGCTTTTAAGCGCTCCTCTGTAATTGCCATACTACCCAGTATTACATCATATTTCTTCGCTTGAAGACCTTGAATTAGCGTTTCCCATGGGTTTGTAACTGGCGTAGCCTTCATGTTCATCTTTTTAGCAAGAGCTTCACCGATTTCTACATCAAAACCGACAAGTTTGCCGTCATTTTCTTTATAGTTAAAAGGTTTGTATAATCCACTCATCGCATAGCGAAATTCTTTTTCACCATTTGATGAAGTAGTAGAACTTTCTTTGCTACAAGCTCCTAGTATGAAGGATGTACATAGTGTAATGCTCGCAACAATGGTTAATAGTTTTCTTTTCATAAAACCCCTCCTATATATTGATCATACGGATGTTTTTCAGTATGTTATTGAAATATTTTATTTGGATGATTAGTTGTGCACCGTATGAATGTATTCCTTTTCGTTTGAAACAGAAGTTACATTATAAAACGTTACGTAAAAATTGTTTTGCTCGTTCATGTGATGGAGCTGAAAAGAATTGTGCTGGCGGAGCATCTTCTACAATCTTTCCATCGTCCATAAAGATGACGCGATCAGCTACATCTTTTGCGAAATTCATTTCATGAGTAACAATAACCATTGTCATCCCTTCTTCAGCAAGTTCTTTCATAACTTGCAATACTTCTCCAACAAGTTCAGGGTCTAAAGCTGAGGTAGGCTCATCAAATAGCATAATCTTAGGGCTCATTGCAAGAGCTCGTGCAATGGCAATGCGCTGTTTTTGACCACCTGAAAGAAGATGAGGAGTTACATCCGCTTTATCTTGAAGGCCGACTTTTTGGAGAAGTTGATTTCCAATATCCTGTGCATTTGCTTTCTCTAATTTTTTTACATGAATAGGTGCTTCTATGATGTTTTCTAGTGAGGTCATATGAGGAAAGAGGTTAAAGTGCTGAAAAACCATACCGACATTTTCACGGACTTTATTTAAATTTGAATGCTTTGGATCAATTCGCTCACCTTGTAAGTGAATTTCGCCTTCATCGTACATTTCTAAAAAGTTAAGACAGCGAAGTAATGTACTTTTACCAGAACCACTGGCACCAATTAAAACAACAACTTCTTTTTCTTTTACTTCTAAATCAATTCCTTTTAACACATCAAGTGAACCGAATGATTTTACTAGATTTCGAACTTGAATCATACAAAACCCCCAGTTAAAAATATATTTTACAAATGTTGCCCCGTATTTCTGTTATTAGTCATAAATTGTCAGAATCCTTTATTTTTTTCGTGCAATTTGATATTCAAAGAAATAATGATTTTTAAAATCTCTATATCCTTCTATAATGAAAATATGGATAATAATATATAGGTAGTATTTATATTGCTTATAAAAAGGGGGAAAGGGAAGATGGAAAAAGAAAGAAAAACATTTTCTTTTGGATTACGTACACAACTTATGCTATTCACTACAGTTTTAGCTTTTATTACATATTCAACAAGTATATTTTTTATTTACGTGATATACGATTATTTTCAAAGTTATGTAAGTCAAACTGTATATAATATTATCGTTATGTTATTAGGGGTAGTATGGTCTGGAATTTTAGCATATGGAGCAGCCGTATTTTTAATTAAACCACTTCGCAAGTTAGAGGAAGCGGCAAGAAAAGCAGCTGAGGGTGATATTCGTGAAGATGTTCCATTACCGAAGACAGATGATGAAATTAAATCTTTAAGTGTTGCATTTAATATGATGTTAGGAAACTTAAGGGGCATGGTAAAAAATATTGATACAACATTTTCTTATACAAACAATCAAGTACAGCAGATTAGAAAACAAACAGGAGAAGCAACGAGACAAGCGCAAGGTGTATCTGAGACTCTTGCAGAGATTTCTTCAGGCGCTGAGCAATCAGCAGCATCAATTCAAGCAATTGTTTCTGCTGTTGATACAACGACGTCTATTGCAAGTGAAGTAGAAGAAAAAGCGAAGCAGTCTGATACGTTGTCTTCAGAAATGGTTCAAGCTTTAGGGCATAGTACTCGTGTCTTTACGTCTTTAATTCAAGGTATTCAAACATTGGCAAAAGAAAATGAAGATTCAATGCAAAATGTACAGAAGTTAGAAGAACGAATGAAACAAGTAGAACATATTGTGTCTGTTGTGAGTGCGATTGCTAGCCAAACGAATTTATTAGCACTAAATGCTTCTATTGAGGCAGCTCGCGCAGGAGAGCATGGAAGAGGTTTTGCGGTTGTTGCGGAAGAAGTACGTAAACTTGCTGATGAAAGTGATCATTCTGCAAGAAACATATCTCAGTTATTACGGAATATGCAAGATGAAGTACAACAAGTTGCAATGAAAATGACAGAACAAGTGAAAATAGCTAAAGAAGAGGCGAAACGTGGGGAAGCTACGGAATTAATTTTAAAAGAAATGTCATCAAGTGTTATGGAAGTAGCCGATGCAACTCAGCAAATTAGTAGTTATATGAATGAACAAGTGAGCCACATTCATCAAACAGGAGCACAAACAAAAGCTGTAGCAGCAATTGCTGAAGAAACGTCAGCTGGTTCGCAAGAAGTGGCGCGTGTGACGCTACAACAGTCTAAAAATATGATAGTAATCGATCAATTATTAAAAGATTTAGAGAAGCAAGCAACTGATTTGAAACAAACAATTGAACGATTTTCAATGTAAAAGGAAGAACAGAATGCTGTTCTTCTCTTTTTTATTTAGTTTGATTTAATATTTACAGTTAAACTATGAACGTTTCCGCAACATTCTTTTCTCTCCCTTTCGGATGAAAATTATAGCGAGCTATAATATTAAAAGGGGTGTCTTTTATGAAAAAAGAAAAAAGACAACGGTTAATTAAACAATTTGTAAAGGAGTATGAAATAGATAAGCAAGAAAGATTAGTAGAATTGTTAGCAAAAAAAGATGTATTAGTAACACAAGCTACGGTTTCTCGCGATATTCGTGAGTTAAACTTAACGAAGGTACCTTCTCAAGAAGGATTAATGATATATAAAGTTTTCTCAGAAGAGCATTTACAAACTGATATAAAGTTAAAGAAAAAATTACGAGAAGTTGTTGTGAAAATTGATTGTGTAGATCAATTAATGGTTATTAAAACATTACCTGGTAATGCACATGTTATTGGTGTTTTATTTGATGAGTTAGATTGGAAAGAAAAAATAGGATGTATATGTGGAAATGATACATGCCTTATAATTTCACAGTCGAAATCAGATAGGGAGATTATAGAAGAAAGATTAAATTTAATTATTTAGATGTAAAAATCCTGTTTTTAATAAAATTAAAAACAGGATTTTTGTTTAAATACGGAAGTTGAATATTCAACATATATGCGTAATATATGTGTTTTTTATTGAAAAAGCGAGAGAGTTTGTTATAAAAATACAAATTCGTATGATTTTAAAAAAATAACTTGTTTAATATTTCACAATGATAATGTGGATGCTTTCACAAAGATGAAAGTGCAGAGCATTTATTATGTACTTGTAAGACATCAAACATATTTAAAAGGAGGTACAACAAATGAAACATCCGATACATGTTACTTCAGAAATTGGGGAATTACAAACGGTTTTATTAAAACGACCGGGTAAAGAAGTGGAAAACTTGACGCCAGATTATTTGCAGCAATTATTATTTGATGATATTCCATACTTACCAATTATTCAAAAAGAGCATGATTATTTTGCACAAACGTTACGCAATCGGGGTGTTGAAGTTCTTTATTTAGAAAAACTAGCCGCTGAGGCGTTAGTAGATAAAAAACTTCGAGAAGAATTTGTTGATCGTATTTTAAAAGAAGGACAGGCTGACGTAAATGTTGCACATCAAACTTTAAAAGAATATTTACTTTCCTTTTCAAATGAAGAATTAATTCAAAAAATTATGGGCGGTGTACGGAAAAACGAAATTGAAACAAGTAAGAAGACACATTTATATGAATTAATGGAAGATCATTATCCGTTTTACTTAGATCCAATGCCTAATTTATATTTTACTCGTGATCCAGCAGCTAGCGTGGGCGATGGCTTAACGATAAATAAGATGAGAGAACCAGCGCGTAGACGTGAATCATTATTCATGGAGTACATCATTAAATATCACCCAAGATTTGCAAAACATAATGTACCAATCTGGTTAGATCGTGATTATAAATTTCCAATTGAAGGTGGCGACGAGCTAATTTTAAATGAAGAAACAATTGCGATTGGAGTGTCTGCTCGTACTTCAGCTAAAGCAATTGAACGTTTAGCTAAAAATCTCTTTAGCCGACAAAATAAAATTAAGAAAGTGTTAGCAATAGAAATTCCAAAATGCCGAGCATTTATGCATTTAGATACAGTATTTACAATGGTTGATTATGACAAGTTTACAATTCATCCAGCCATTCAAGGGCCAAAAGGGAATATGAATATTTATATTTTAGAAAAAGGATCAGATGAGGAAACTCTTAAAATTACACATCGTACTTCTTTAATGGAAGCATTAAAAGAGGTATTAGGCTTAAGTGAATTAGTTCTTATTCCATGTGGAGGAGGAGATGTAATTGCTTCTGCTCGTGAACAATGGAATGATGGCTCGAACACATTAGCAATCGCACCAGGTGTAGTTGTTACATATGATCGCAACTATGTATCCAATACGTTATTACGGGAGCACGGTATAGAAGTAATTGAAGTGCTAAGTTCGGAATTATCTCGTGGTCGTGGGGGTCCACGTTGCATGAGTATGCCAATTGTTCGTAAAGATATTTAGTATAAATAACGGAGAAAGTAGGGATGAAGTATGTTAATGACTAGACCAAATTTAAAAGGAAGAAGCTTTCTAGCAGAAAAAGATTTTACACAAGAAGAATTGTTATATTTTCTAGATTTGGCAGCAGAATTAAAAGAGAAAAAGAAAAATGGTATCCCGCATCATTATTTAGAAGATAAGAATGTAGCGCTCTTATTTGAAAAAACCTCCACTCGTACGCGCTGTGCATTTACAGTAGCATGTACAGACTTAGGGGCGAATCCTGAATATTTAGGGAAAGGTGATATTCAGCTTGGGAAAAAAGAATCCGTAGAGGATACAGCAAAAGTGTTAGGGCGTATGTTTGACGGAATTGAGTTTCGTGGATTTAATCATGAGACTGTAGAATCTTTAGCACAAAATTCTGGTGTGCCAGTTTGGAATGGATTAACAGACATGTGGCATCCAACACAAACACTAGCAGATTTATTAACAATTAGAGAACATGTAGGGAAGTTGAAAAATGTGAAGCTCGTTTACGTTGGAGATGGACGAAATAATGTTGCTAATAGCTTACTAGTTGGTGGAGCAATCGTTGGAATGGATGTACGTATTTGCACACCAGAATCTTTATGGCCTGCACAAGAAGTAATTGATTTAGCAAAAAAATATAATGAACAGGTAATGATAACAAGTAATGTGGAAGAAGCTGTTGCGAATGCAGATGTAATTTATACAGATGTATGGGTGTCTATGGGGGAAGAAGAAAAATTTGCTGAACGTGTCGAGTTATTGAGACCTTATCAAGTAAATATGAAAATGATTAAAGAAACAGGGAATGAAAACGTGATTTTCTTACATTGTTTACCTGCATTTCATGATGTTGAAACGATGTATGGCGAAGAAGTTTACGAGAAATATGGGTTGAAAGAAATGGAGGTAACTGACGAAGTATTCCGCAGTAAACATTCAAAAGTATTTGATCAAGCTGAAAATAGAATGCATACAATTAAAGCGGTTATGGCAGCTACTTTAGGAAACATGGAGTAAAGAAGAAAGGGAGTCTTCCTTTCTTCTTTCTCCTCCTTTAGACACTATCATTCACTGTTGCTTTTGTATTGTTATTGCAATTAAAGAGAGGTGAGTGGAATGGGTGAAGATAAGAAATTAGGGTTGTTTACACTAACGGCTCTTGTAGTTGGGTCTATGATTGGCGGTGGAGCATTTAATTTAGCGAGTGATATGGCAAAAGGTGCTGGTGCGGGGGCCATTATTATTGGCTGGGTTATAACAGGAATTGGGATGATTGCACTTGGATTATCTTTTCAAAATCTAACTGTAAAACGGCCAGATTTAGATGGTGGTATTTTTAGCTATGCAAAAGCAGGATTTGGTAATTTTATGGGATTTAATAGTGCGTGGGGATACTGGCTATCTGCTTGGCTTGGGAATGTAGCTTACGGTACATTATTATTTTCTTCATTAGGATATTTCTTCCCGATCTTTGAAGGCGGTCAAAATGTAGAATCCATTATTGGTGCAAGCGTATTATTGTGGTGTGTTCACATGTTAATTTTACGTGGAGTTCAATCAGCAGCACTTGTGAATTTAGTAACTACAATCGCAAAATTAGTACCTGTATTTGTATTTATTGTCATAGGAATCTTCGCGTTTCATATTGATACATTCTTAGATGGATTTTGGGGGCAAACTGGTTCTTTTTCATGGGGAGCAGTTGGCAGCCAAGTTAAAAGTACAATGCTTGTAACTCTATGGGTATTTATTGGGGTAGAAGGGGCGGTTGTTTTATCCAGTCGAGCAAAAAATAGAAGTGATGTAGGGAAAGCAACGGTTATTGGCTTAATTGGTACACTCATCATTTACATTTTAATCACATTATTGTCTCTTGGACTTATGCAGCAAGCAGATATTGCTGGTTTGAAAAATCCAGCTATGGCTTATTTATTTGAAAGTGTTGTTGGAAAATGGGGTGCTATCTTTATAAATTTAGGTTTGGTCATCTCTGTATTAGGTGCTTGGTTAGGTTGGACTTTGCTCGCTTCTGAAATTCCATATTTAGCGGCTAAAGATGGAGTATTTCCAAAATGGTTCGCAAAAGAAAATAAAAATAAGGCTCCAGTAAATTCATTATGGATAACAAATGGTTTAATTCAAATATTCTTGTTAACATTCGTCGTTTCTGATCAGGCGTATAACTTTGCATTCTCTTTAGCATCTTCAGCCATTTTAATTCCATATGCTTTTTCAGCATTTTATCAACTGAAGCATAGCTTAAAATCTGAAGAAGTAGATCGAAATAAAAATATAATAATTGGTTTGATAGCAAGTATTTATGGTGTGTGGTTAGTTTATGCAGCTGGTTTAGAGTATTTATTATTAACAATGACTTTATATGCGCCAGGTATTTTTATTTTTTACAATGTTCAAAAGCAAAAGAGTTCGAAGCAAATATTTACTCGAGTGGAATTAGCATCATCCGTAGCAATTGGTGCTTTAGCATTCTTTGCGATTTATGGATTAATTACAGGCAGTATTACTTTATAAAGCGCTGTGAAAGCGAAATGAACTGGAGGGCTGAAATATGGCACGAAGAAAAATTGTAGTTGCACTAGGGGGAAATGCGATACAGTCTGGAGAAGCTACTGCGGGAGCGCAGCAAGAAGCGTTGGAAAAAACGGCGGAACAACTTGTGAAAATAATGGAAAATGATGTGGATATAGTAATTGCGCATGGAAATGGCCCACAAGTGGGGAATATTTTATTACAGCAAAAAGCTGCAGAAACGGAAAAGACACCTGCAATGCCATTAGATACTTGTGGGGCAATGAGCCAAGGGATGATTGGATATTGGATGGAAAATGCGATTGAAAAGGCATTAAAAAAACGGAATATACAAAAAGATGTAGCAACGGTTATAACGCGCGTTGTTGTGGACAAAAAAGATGAGGCATTTAAAAATCCAACTAAACCAATTGGTCCTTTTTATACAGAAGAAGAGGCCAGAAGATTAATGGATGAAACAAAAGCAGTGTTTAAAGAAGATGCTGGTAGAGGATGGAGACGTGTTGTTCCATCACCGAAGCCTGTAAGTATTCATGAACATAAAGTGATTAATTCTTTGGTGGAAGATGGAAACATAGTGATAGCTGTTGGCGGGGGTGGAATTCCAGTAATTGATTCCGAAGAAGGGTTAAAAGGAACTGAAGCGGTTATCGATAAAGATTTCGCTGCGCAGAAATTAGCAGAATTAGTAGATGCCGATACGCTCGTTATTTTAACTGCAGTTGATCATGTGTATGTAAATTATAATCAACCGAATCAAAAAAAATTAGAGCATGTCACAGTGAATCAATTAGAAGAATATATTGAAGAACAACAATTTGCTGCGGGAAGCATGCTTCCCAAAATTGAAGCTGCTATTAATTTTGTTAATACAAATCCAAAAAGAAAAACAATTATTACGTCTTTAGAAAAAGTATATGAAGCACTAGAAGAAAAAGCTGGTACTATTATTTCAAAACAGAATGTATGCATGTATGTTTAAATTATTATGTACGCTACTTAGTAGTAAAAAAAAGAATGAGGTTAATAACTTCATTCTTTTTATTTATTAATATTTTTTGTACTCATTGTTCATAAAGTTTTCATGATGAAATCTGAATATATAAGTTAATTATGATAAAATTCAAATTGAATACGCTTTCTTGATTTTTCGCTCCAACATAAAGCAAGAGAGAGGGAATTTTATGAATAGACGGAACGTAGTGAAAGACTTAAAGCAGTTCGAATTATTTGCTCATTTAACAGAAAAAAAATTGAAAGGCTTAACAGAGTTTGTTTATTGGCGAACTTATAAAAAAGGTCAATTTTTATTTTTAGAAGGGGATTCAAGGGAAAGAATTTACTTCATGTTAGATGGTTTTGTAAAGTTAGAGCGGGTTAATCAAAATGGGAACTTATTATACGATGACTATGTAAAGCGGTATTCTATTTTTCCTTATGGTGGTATGTTTACAGACAGAGGATATAACTATACAGCAGAAGCAATGACGGATGTGGAGGTATATTATATTCCAACGGTAATCTTTGAAGATATGGTAAAATCCAGCAGAACGCAATTGATGTACGTTGTTCAGCAATTATCATCTATATTAAAATTGAATGAAAATCGAGTGCAAAATATTACAATTCCTAATGCACAAGATCGTGTTATCCAAACGTTAAATTATTTAATGCAGGATTTAGGAGAACAGAGTGGGGAAAAGATTGTAATTTCATGTCCACTTACAACAATTGAAATATCCAAAATATCTGGAACATCTCGAGAGACAGTTAGCAGCGTATTAAAACAATTAAAAAATGATAGCATTGTTACAATTTTAGATAAAAAAATTACAATACACAATCCAACATATTTTGAAGAAATCTCAATGTGAAAATTGTATATTGATTTTTTAATTCATAATGTATATTAATAAGGTTCTTTATATATTTATAAGGAACTTTTTTACGTTATCCTCTATAAAAAGATTGTATAGTATGGTAATAATAGCTAAAATCGATAATAAAAAACAAAGTGAAGGGGAGAAAGAATGATTCGTATTGAGTATGATCGATTAGTAGCTATTTGTTACAGTATAGGGGTTTTGTTATTATTAAAAATTCCAAATGATAATGAATTAATTGGGGAAAAACTATTCAATGTCTATAAGGTTCCGATACATACGTATGTTTATATGGATTATAAAGTCTCAAATATATTGATTGTTTCTTTCATACTACATGTAATTGCATTTATATTATTTTTAAAATGGCTAGGAAAAAAGGAGTCTAGTACATTTAGAAAAATGAATAAGATAAAAGTAGTAGGCATTAGTATTTTGATTGTAATGATGCCGTTTATTTTAAATACAATCCTCCAGACATTGAATAAAACATGGTACTATGCAGGAAAAACAGGGGTAGAAGCAATAGAATATAAAAAAGAAGATAGCCAGTGTAGAATGGAGAAAAATGGAGATAATATCCAACCGAAGTGCATTGTTACTTTAAAAAATTATCGTAATCATTCACAAGCATTAAAAGTTGTTTTATATGATAATGCAAACGAGAATTCAAAAAGCTATCCAGTACCGAAACCAGTCTATTTACAAAAACATGAGACAAAGCAATTCGAATTTCAAGTTCCTGTTTCTTATAATAGAGGTATGGAAAAAGATAAAGTACCAAATATTAAATTACATTCATTGCATGAAAATGATACGAAATACAATTAATCTGTAAGTAAAAGTTTATGAGTAGGAGCAAGAATTTGAAACGATATAGAAAATCAACTTGAATCATCCAACATACTGTGAGGTAACGGTATATTGGATGATTTTTTTATGTTATCCTCTTTTTCACGTATGAAAAGGAGGAATACTTTGTTGGAAATGAAAAACATCACAAGGATCATACATAGTTTTTACTTTACGCAATCTGTGAAAGTTAGAGCCATAATAACTAGTTTGCCAATTTTTAATGTCGATATCGGGCCAGTTCACATAGTCACCTAGTGTATAAGGATCTAAGCTTTCTCGTAAATCTTTAACCCAGCGTATATTTCGATTTTCTTCATCATCGCATTTCCAAGAGGTAATGTATTCTTGGGCAATAATTGCTTTACGATGAAAATAAGCCGTTTCATTCGGCGAAATATTTTCAACAGCACCTATGAGCGATTGATGCCAAATACTAGCATCTTTATTTGGGGCATGAGAAAGAAAGTATTGCATGAGTTGAATGCCTTTAAGGGGAATAGGTTTATAGACATAGGAACCAGAGCGCTTGAAATTTTCAGGGATGTTACCGCCATTAAAAAATTCGACAGCCTTTATATAAGGAACTTCTTCTATAAAGAGAGAGGGGCTGCCAGTTTCAAGAAGAGGGGATAATAGGGAATGGAGTTCAGAGGGAGAACCGACAAACTCGCCTTGTGCTTCGATTTTATTTCGTTGCTTGGCGAATAATTCGATCGATGAAGTGAGACGTTCATCTATATAAGGTGCCCAGTTTTGCCACGCTTGAAATGCAGCAATAAAGTCTTCCCATTCCCATGTAATTGAGAAAATTGATACATTTTTTACGGGGTGGACTCGAAAAGTTAAGGAAGTGATAATTCCGAAGTTTCCACCACCGCCACCACGGCATGCCCAAAAAAGGTTAGAGTTTTCTTGTTCATTTGCACGAATGGGTTTTGCACCAAATTTTCCACACGCTTGTACCATTTCCACTTCCATTAATTGATCACATGTTAATCCAAATAAGCGTGAAAGCATACCAATACCACCGCCAAGTGCTAATCCAACAATTCCAACGCTTGCACTTGTACCAGCAGGAATTGTAACACCGTAATTCCAAAGTTCTTTATAAACAGTGCCAAGATTTGCACCAGCCTCAATTGTTGCTGTTAATTTCTCTGTATTAACAGTAATGCGATGCATTTCACTCACATCAATAATAAGTCCTCTATTTAAAAGAGAAAAATTTTCATAGCTATGACGTCCACTTCTTAACCGAAATGGTATATGACGTTCACGTGCCCATTTTAAGGCGTTACAGATATCCTTGTTATTTTGACAAAAAACAATAATACAAGGGAGTTTTGGAATACTTAAATTTAAATTCATTCGGGCTACATTGTAGTCAGGATCTGTGGGAACAACGATACGACCTGTTAATTTTGTTTGCTTCAATTTCTTACTCCTTTCCAAAATAATCAGAGCTTTTTATTAATATATGAAAAATGTCTGTAATACGCGTGGACAAGGAGAGGTGGAGAATGAGATTTACCTTTGTGAGAAATAAATAAAGCATAAGAATAAAGAATCTACATAGAGTTCAATGAAAACAGTTGCAAACTGTTCATATTTTGTTATGATAGTGTTACGAAAACGTTTGCATAAAATTCTGATGGGATGCAAAAGGAGAGAAGGACTATGAATAAGACATGGTGGAAAGAAGCAGTTGCTTATCAAATTTATCCACGAAGCTTTATGGATTCAAATGGTGATGGTATTGGAGATTTACAAGGTATTATTGCAAAACTGGATTATTTAAAAGACTTAGGTATAGATGTAATTTGGATTTGTCCAATGTATAAGTCGCCTAATGATGATAATGGTTATGATATTAGTGATTATCAAGATATTATGGATGAGTTTGGTACAATGGCAGACTTTGATGCTTTACTAGATGAAGTTCATAAGCGTGATATGAAGCTTATTATTGATTTAGTTATTAATCATACGAGTGATGAACATCCATGGTTTATTGAATCACGTTCATCTAAAGATAATCCGAAGCGTGATTGGTATATTTGGCATGATGGTAAAGATGGTGCGGAGCCAAACAACTGGGAAAGTATTTTTAATGGTTCGGCATGGGAATATGATGAAGAAACAGAACAATATTATTTACATCTATTCTCACGTAAACAACCAGATTTGAACTGGGAGAATAAAGAAGTTCGCGAAGTACTATATGATACGGTTAATTGGTGGCTTGATAAAGGTATTGATGGTTTCCGCGTTGATGCAATCAGTCATATTAAAAAAGAAGAAGGCTTTAAGGATATGCCAAATCCAAAAGAGTTAAAATATGTGCCATCTTTTGATAAACATATGAATGTGAAAGGTATTCAACCTTTATTAGAAGAGCTAAAAGAAAATACATTCTCTAAGTACGATATTATGACTGTTGGTGAAGCAAATGGCGTTAAGATTGAAGATGCTGAGCTTTGGGTTGGAGAAGAGCAAGGTAAGTTCAATATGGTATTCCAGTTTGAACATTTAAGTTTATGGGATGCAGAGAAGAAGAAAGACCTTGATGTTGTAGGATTGAAAAAAGTATTAACGAAATGGCAAAAAGGATTAGAAAATAAAGGATGGAACGCTTTATATATTGAGAATCACGATAAACCACGTATCGTTTCAACATGGGGAGATGACAAACAATATTGGCGTGAAAGTGCAACAGCTCTAGGGGCGATGTATTTCTTTATGCACGGTACACCGTTTATTTATCAAGGCCAAGAAATTGGTATGACAAATGTTCAGTTACCAAATATTGAAGATTACGATGATGTAGCAATTAAAAATTTATATCGCGAGAAAATTGCAGAGGGCGTACCACATCAAGATATGATGGAGATTATATGGGCTTCTTGCCGCGATAATTCACGTACACCTATGCAGTGGAATGATGAGATGAATGCTGGTTTCACAACAAGTACACCTTGGTTTAGCATGAATCCAAATTACAAAGAAATTAATGTTGAAAAGCAAAAAAATGAAGAAAAGTCTATTTTCAATTTCTATAAGAAAATGATTGCCCTGAAAAAAGAGCACGATGTACTGAACTATGGTACGTACGATTTACTTTTAGAAGACGATCCACAAATTTATGCATATACACGTACGTTACAGGATGAAAAAGTCATTGTAATTAGTAATATCTCAAAAGAGGAAGCTGTGTATAATGAGGGTTCATTTGCACTAGAACGCAAACGTTTGCTTTTAAATAACTATGAAGTTGCGGAACATGAAGAAGTAACAACAATTGCTTTAAAACCTTATGAAACAAGGGTTTATCGCATTTCATAATAAAAAAGGATGCTCTTTGAGCATCTTTTTTTATGAAAAAAAATAAATTTCTATTGCAAAGTGAAAACGCTTTTATTAAAATAGATTTATGAAAACGGTTGCGTAAAGATAAAAATAAAGTAATATAAGGAATCGTTTTCATAAAGGGAACAGAAATTATAATTTAAATCATTATGTTGTTATAAATAAAGGGGAGGAAGAACAGATGAAAATTACGTCTTTTGATTTTTGGCAAAAGTTCGGGAAAGCGTTATTAGTTGTTGTAGCTGTAATGCCAGCAGCCGGTTTAATGATTTCCATCGGTAAGTTAATTGGGATGTCTGCTGGGGATGTTAACGCAGTTCATACAATTGCTCGCGTAATGGAAGACATCGGTTGGGCAATCATTACAAATCTACACATTTTATTCGCAGTAGCAATTGGGGGATCTTGGGCGAAAGATCGCGCGGGTGGTGCATTTGCAGCGCTATTAGCATTCGTCTTAACAAACCGAATTACAGGAGCTATATTTGGGGTAAACGCTGAAATGTTAGCGGATTCAAAAGCGAAAGTTTCTTCAGTAATAGCGGGAGATTTAATTGTAAAAGATTACTTTACTTCTGTACTTGGTGCACCTGCATTAAACATGGGAGTGTTCGTAGGGATCATCACAGGTTTCTTAGGAGCTACTTTATATAACAAATATTATAACTATAATAAACTGCCACAGGCATTAGCATTCTTTAATGGAAAACGATTTGTACCATTCGTTGTAATTCTTTGGTCTACAGTTACTGCGATTGTATTATCACTTCTATGGCCATTCATCCAAAGTGGGTTAAATGAATTTGGTCGCTGGATTGCAGCTTCAAAAGATAGTGCACCAGTTGTTGCACCGTTTGTATATGGAACGGTAGAGCGTTTATTATTACCATTTGGTTTACACCATATGTTAACGATTCCGATGAACTATACAGAGCTAGGCGGAACATATACGATGCTAACTGGTTCAAAAGTTGGACAAGTTGTAGCAGGACAAGATCCATTATGGCTTGCATGGATTACAGATTTAAATAATTTATTAGCAAATGGAGATACGAAGGCATATAACGATTTATTAAATAACGTTGTACCAGCTCGTTTCAAAGCTGGACAAGTTATCGGCTCAACAGCAGCGTTAATGGGGATTGCATTTGCGATGTTCCGTAACGTTGATAAAGAAAAGCGTGCAAAATATAAACCAATGTTTTTATCAGCAGCATTAGCAGTATTCTTAACAGGTGTAACAGAACCAATTGAATTCATGTTCATGTTTATTGCTCCAGTATTATATGTTGTATATGCTATTACAACAGGACTTGCATTCGCACTAGCTGATTTAATTAACTTACGTGTTCATGCATTTGGATTTATTGAGTTAATTACTCGTACACCAATGATGGTTAACGCAGGTTTAACAAGAGACCTAATCAACTTTGTTATTGTTTCATTAGTGTTCTTCGGTCTTAACTTTACACTATTTAATTTCTTAATTAAAAAATTCAACTTACCAACACCAGGGCGTGCAGGTAACTATATTGATAATGAAGATGAGGCATCAGAAGGAACAGGAAATGTACAAGATGGTTCATTAGCAACAAAAGTTATCGATTTATTAGGTGGAAAAGAAAATATTGCTGACGTAGATGCTTGTATGACACGCTTACGTGTAACAGTAAAAGACTTAGATGTTGTTGCACCAGAAGCACAGTGGAAACAAAATGGTGCTTTAGGGCTTATTGTAAAAGATAAAGGTGTACAAGCGGTATATGGTCCGAAAGCTGACGTATTAAAGTCAGACATTCAAGATATGTTAGGTGCGTAATAATATGAAATTGCTAACTTTAAACTGTCATTCTTGGCAAGAAGAGAATCAAATAGAAAAGATACAATACCTTGCTAAAGTAATTCAAGAAGAAGAGTACGATGTCATCGCATTACAAGAAGTAAGTCAGTCCATACAAGCTGAAAATGTATGCGGTAACAAGAAAAAAGATAATTTTGGACTTTTACTATTAGAAGAGTTAAAAGCGCTACATGTAAAAGATTACAATATTACTTGGGATTTCTCTCATATTGGTTATGACGTGTACGAAGAAGGATTAGCGATTATAACGAAGCATAATATTATAAAAGAAGATACGTTCTTTATTTCAGAAAACGAGGATACAACGTATTGGAAAACGCGTAAAATTGTAAGTACAACAATTGCTTATAATGGTAAGGATATAACGTTTTACTCTTGCCATCTCGGTTGGTGGAATGATGAAGAAGAGTCATTCAAAGGTCAATTCGATCGTTTGATGGAGCGTGTAGATAGCAATAAGCTCGCCTTCTTAATGGGGGATTTTAATAACAATGCTCGCTTGGAAGGCGAAGGTTATGAGTATATGATGCAAAAAGGGTTGTATGACACATATGAATTAGCAATAGAGAAGGATGAAGGAACGACTGTCCAAGGCGAGATTGCTGGTTGGGATGAAAATAAACATAATTTGCGAATCGATCTAATATTGTGTAACCAAAGTAAAAAAGTTCATTCTTCAAAAGTTATTTTTAATGGTACAAACAGAAATGTAATTTCAGATCATTTCGGTGTAGAGGTTCAATTGGATATATAATAGAAGAAATCCTCACAGAGAATAAAAGCTGTGAGGATTTTTTTAGGAATACAAGTATTTCCAAGAGAAAATACTTGTATTTTTTATGACATTTCATATATATTTGTTATTATTGAATGTAAAACCGATTCGGTCATTTTGTATTCATACTTTGACTCACTTCGTTATATAATGAAGTAAGTGAAAGTTAATGGGAAAAAATAGTACGTTTTTGGTTAATACACGATGTAGAAAGTGATATAATTGCAAAATGCATGTATCATTTTCTAAAGAAGGAAAAATATATAATTAGGTGATAACTTCTATGAAACAGATTTGGCGTATTTATAAGACAGATTTACGGAATGTAGCCAAACATTGGGCTGCAATTGTTATTGTTTTAGGATTAATGATTTTACCATCGTTATATGCATGGTTTAACATTAAAGCTTCTTGGGATCCGTATGGAAATACAAAAGAGGTTCCCATTGCAGTTTCTAACCAAGATGCAGGTTCTAATTTAAGAGGGAAAGATATTAATATCGGGAAAGAGATTGTAGACTCCCTTAAGAAAAACAAAAATCTTGGCTGGAAATTTGTAGATGAAAAACAAGCAATTTACGGAGTTGAGCGTGGGGATTATTATGCAAGTATTACGATTCCAAAAGACTTCTCTGAAAAAATCGCAACTGTTCTGGATGAAAATCCGAAAAAACCAGAACTGGATTACTATGTGAATGAAAAAGTAAACGCGATCGCACCGAAGATTACAGCAAAAGGTGCATCAGGTATTACAGAAGAAATTAGTAAAAACTTTGTTAAAACAGCAAACGGTGAGATTTTTAAAATTTTCAATGACCTTGGAATCGATTTAGAAACAAACTTACCAAGTATCGAAAAAGTAAAAGATCTTGTATTTAAGTTAGAAGCGCAGTTCCCAGAAATGAATACACTCATGGATAAGGCGTTAGATGATGCGACTCGAGCAGAAGATATTGTGAAAGTGGCGCAAAAAGATTTACCTGTTGTAGAGAGTGTAATAAATGATGGGCAGGAAGCATTGGCGAATTTAGATAAGTTCTTTGCAAGACAAGATCAAACATTAAAAAACGCTCCAGGAACGATAAGAAATGATTTAGTAGTAGCAAAAGGCGTTATGGATAGTGCAGCTGTATTTACTAACTTTTTAATGAATCCAGGTGTGGATTTAAATATTCCTGATTTCTCTGGAATGAATGGATTACCTGAATTCCCTGCAAGACCGGACCTTTCTAAGTTGAATAATGACGGATATAAAAGTATAGCGCAAAATATTAATCAAACAGTAAATAATGTTTTAAGCTCATCACGTGCAGGAACAGCTTATGGGAAAAGTGTTTTAAATGGATTGCAAAATGGTCAGTTTGATCCAGAACAAGCAAAGAAAGATTTAAATGCAGTATCAAATCAATTGCAAGCTCGTACAGAAGGTATTTCGTATCTTATTAATGTATTTACTGAACTTCAAAACTCAGCGACGACTGATTTTGGAAAAAGCTTTTTCCAAGGGCGAGTGGATCGCCTAACTAAGCTGAAAAGTGGTATGGAAAATGCAAACAACGGTATTAAAGATATTGTAAATGTTATCGGTACAGGACAAGAAGTAAAGAAAGATGTAACAGATGTAGCAAATCAAAAATTAGATGCAGCAAATGCATTAATTGATCAAGCTGAAAAAGATTATAATGAAACGTTTGTAGCAGATTATAAAAAAGCAGTTAGCACAGTAGATCAAGCTAAAGCTAATGCGAATGAAATATACGATAATGCAAAAGCTGATTATGATAAAGCGAAAAATGGTCTAGAAAGTACTAAATCTAGTGTCCAAAAAGCACTAGAGGATGTACAAAACAAAGGTATTAATGGTTTAGAAGGTTCGAAGGAAGCCTTGAAAAGCTTAAATGGTCAATTCCAATCTGGAATCGGTTTAATTGATGATATGATTCCAGTTCTAGAAAGTACAAATAAGGTTTTAGCGGATGTAAATAGTGATAAAAACCTTAATAATGGAATCGCAAAATTAAATAAAGCGAAAAGTAGTCTGCAAAAAGGTGTAGATGCAACGAATAAGGGGATTACACTTCTTAACAATGGACAGAAACCTACAAAAGATGTAATTGAAAGTATTAACAATGCTGCGAAGGGCGGATCAGCTCAATTAACAGATGTATTATCGACGTATGATTCAGAGATTGTACCTAACTTCAATACAGCAATTGCTCGTACAAAAGAGATGTCGAAAAATACAACTCAAATTTTAAACGATGCAGACAAAAAGCTTCCAGATGTTAAAAAGTTACTAGAAGATTCATCAAAAGGCTTGGTAGACGGTAGAAAGAAATTAGTAGACATTAAAGCTGAAATGCCGGAGACTGAGAAAAAGATTAAAGATTTAGCAAATAAAATTCGTGATTTTGAATCTGAAGAGGATTTAAAAGACATCATACGCTTATTGAAAAACGATGTTGAGAAGCAAAGTGATTACTTTGCGAATCCAGTAAATTTAAAAGAAAATAAATTATTTGCGATGCCGAACTACGGTTCAGCGATGTCACCATTCTATACAGTGCTTGCATTATGGGTAGGCGCATTATTAATGGTTTCATTATTAACGGTAGAAGTACACGAAGAGGGCGCGAATTATAAGAGCCATGAAATTTACTTCGGACGTTTATTAACATTCTTAACGATAGGTCTTTCACAAGCGTTTATCGTATCGATGGGAGATATATTCTTACTCGGTACGTACGTAGTCGATAAGTTCTGGTTTGTGTTATTTAGTTTATTTATTGGTGGAGTCTTCGTTTGTATCGTATACTCACTCGTTTCTATTTTCGGAAACGTTGGGAAATCGATGGCGATCATTTTACTTGTACTGCAAGTAGCAGGATCGGGCGGAACATTCCCAATTCAAATGACACCAGCGTTCTTCCAAGCAATTTATCCGTTCTTACCGTTCACGTATGCAATTAGTGCAATTCGTGAAACAGTTGGCGGAATGCTTTGGGATATCGTAACACGAGATTTACTTGTGTTAAGTGTTTTCGTAGTAGTTATGATTGTTGCTGCGTTATTACTGAAAACACCAATTAACAAATCAAGTGAAAAATTTGTTGAGAATGCAAAAGGAAGTAAAATCATTCATTAAGAAAAGGTTCCTACCGAGAGCGGTAGGAACCTTTTTGTTTAATCGAACTTTAGTTTTTTTAATGCGTCTGCGAACGGGTTGTTTAATGGTTCTTCTTCTTTTTTCTGTTGTTTCATATATTTTTGAACGTCACGTTTATCAGCTTTGTTTCCAGATTCTTTTTTACGTCGCTCTTGGAATGTTGATAATTTCTCGCGATAGCCACATTTACATGCAAAGATTTGACCTGCACCTTCACCACGTAATTCTAGTTTCTTCTTACATTGCGGACAGCGAGCGTTTGTTGTACGAGATACATTTTTACGATGACCACATTCACGATCTTGGCATACGAGCATTTTTCCCTTTTTGCCGTTTACTTCTAGCATTGGTTTACCGCAGTCTGGACAAGACTTCGTTGAAATGTTGTCATGTTTATATTTTTTATCACTCGATTTAATTTCAGAAACAATTTCTTTCGTATAGTTCTTCATTTCAGAAATGAATACTTCTTTTTTCAGCTTACCTTTTGCGATAGCCTCAAGTTTTTGTTCCCATTCACCAGTTAGTGTAGGGGATTTTAACTCTTCTGGTACTAAATCAAGTAATTGACGACCTTTTGATGTAATGTGAATATCTTTACCACGTTTTTCAATTAAGAAAGAGTTGAAAAGTTTGTCGATAATATCTGCACGTGTCGCTACAGTACCTAATCCACCAGTCGATTTTAACGTATCAGCAAGTTGTTTATTTTGCGTATCCATATATTTTGTAGGATTCTCCATTGCTGAAAGTAAAGTTGCTTCATTAAAGCGTGCAGGTGCTTTCGTTTGACCTGATGTTTGCATAATTAACTTTACAGTTAATGTATCGCCCTTTTCGATGTGGGGTAGAAGCTGCTCTTTTACGTCATCAGTTACATCATCGTCTTCAAATCGATTTTCGTATACTTCCTTCCAACCAGCATGTAAAATTGTTTTTCCGCGTGCAATGAACGTTTCACTACCAACTTTGGTACGTAATGTTAGTTGCTCGTATTCGAATGCTGGGAATAAAACAGCTAAGAAACGTTTTACAACTAAATCATAAATTTTACGTTCTTTATCTGTGAATGCTGAGAAGTTAACGTATCCTTCTGTTGGAATAATCGCATGATGATCGCTTACTTTACTATCATCAACAAATGATTTATTAGCCTTGATAGGCTTTTGTAATACTTTATGTGCTAAAGGACGGTACTCTCCAACGCCACATGCTTTTAAACGTTCTGGAAGTGTTTCAACGATATCAGATGAAATGTAGCGTGAATCTGTACGAGGGTACGTTAGCACTTTATGTTGTTCATATAACTTCTGCATAATGTTTAATGTTTCTTTCGCAGAGTAACCGAACTTTTTATTTGCATCACGTTGTAATTCAGTTAAATCGTAAAGACCAGGAGAGAATGACTTCTTCTGTTTTTTATCAATTTCCACAACAGTAGCATGTTGTTTATCTAAACCTTTTACAATACCATCAATTTTTTCTTTATTAAAACTACGGCTATTGCCATTTGCATCTTGCCAAGTAAGTTTGAGTTTCTCCATCGTTTGAGCTTCGATGCCGTAGTAAGTTTGTGCTTTGAAGTTCTTGATTTCATCTTCACGACTAGCAATCATAGCGACAGTAGGCGTTTGTACACGACCGCAATTTAACTGAGCATTAAAGCGAGTCGTTAAAGCGCGAGTTGCATTAAGACCGATATACCAGTCAGCTTCTGAACGTGCAACTGCTGAAGCGTATAAATTGTCATAGGCTTTACCTGGTTTTAAATTTGCAAAACCATCTTTAATTGCTTTATCGGTTACAGAAGAAATCCATAAACGTTTGATTGGTTTGTTTAGCTTAACTTTATCGATGATCCAGCGTGCGACTAATTCCCCTTCACGTCCAGCGTCTGTTGCTACAATAATTTCATTTACATCTTTTCTAAGTAGCTGACTCTTTACAGCATTAAACTGTTTACCAGTTTGTTTAATAACCGTTAATTTCAAACGCTCTGGTAGCATCGGTAAATCTTCTAAATTCCACTGTTTATATTTCACATCATAGCTTTCTGGATCTGCTAATGTAACGAGATGACCTAAAGCCCAAGTTACAATATATTTACTACCCTCAAGATAGCCGTTTCCTTTTTTATCACACTTCAGTACACGAGCAATATCTCGTGCAACGGAAGGCTTTTCAGCGATTACAACGCTTTTTGACATATTAAAAACATCCTTTCAAATTTCCATAAGTTAAATATAGCATACATCTTCTTGAGATTCAGTTTCGCTTCATATTTGAGCTGTTTTTAGTGGAATGAACAAAATCCTCACTGATTAAAGTTTCACTTTATATAGAAAAGTAAAGAACTTGTTATTTTACTAGAATAAGAGTAGACTTTGAAGTAGATGAATAAGAAACACATGGGAGTTTGTGGATACAAACTGAGAGTATGGCTACTAGTCCGTCATTGACCATTTGAACCTGTTGGATAATGCCAGCGTAGGGAGAGTGTAAAAGCACATGTTCAGGCACTTTGCGTACGCGCGAAGTGCCTTTTTGTGTATCTCCCATCATTATAGTTAGGAGATGAAAAGGATGAATATGAAAGAAATTAGTAAAGTAGTGGATTTGGTGAGAGAATCTAATCCGCTCGTTCATAATATTACAAATGTTGTTGTAACAAATTTTACTGCTAACGGTTTGTTGGCACTTGGGGCATCGCCTGTAATGGCGTATGCAAAAGAAGAAGTAGCAGAAATGGCTAGCATTGCTGGAGCGTTAGTATTAAATATGGGAACACTTCGTCCTGAGGAAGTAGAAGCGATGTTACTTGCTGGTAAATCAGCAAATGTGAACAATGTGCCAGTACTATTTGATCCAGTTGGTGCAGGAGCAACTTCGTATCGAACAGAAGTTGCGAGACATATTCCAGCCGAAATAGATTTAGCAATTATCCGCGGCAATGCGGCTGAAATAGCAAACGTTATTAATGAGAAATGGGAATTTAAAGGGGTAGACGCTGGTACTGGAAATGGCAATGTTGTAAGTATTGCAAGGCAGGCAGCAGATGAACTAAATACAGTTGCTGTCATTACTGGAAAAGAAGATGTTGTTACAGATGGAGAGCGAACTGTTCTTATTCGAAATGGTCATCCTATTTTAACAAAGGTTACGGGAACAGGGTGTTTACTAACTTCGGTAATAGGAGCATTTGTAGCAGTAGAAAAAGATTATGTAAAAGCAGTAGTAGCCGCATTAACGTTTTATGGTGTAGCTGCGGAACTGGCAGCTGTTAAAACAGTAGAAAAAGGGCCAGGTAGTTTCCAAATTGAATTTTTAAATCAATTAGCGAATACAACTTCAGCTGATATTGAGAAGTATGGGAAGATTGAGGAGTTAGAGTAAGGGGGATGAAACATACGATGCGCATTGAAACAAAGAAAATGTCTAAGTTATTACAAGTGTATTTTATTATGGGAAGTAATAACTGCACGAGGGATCCTTTAGCTGTATTGAAAGAAGCGTTAGATGGTGGAGTGACACTTTTTCAGTTTCGCGAGAAGGGGGAAGGTTCTTTAATCGGAGGAGATAGAGTGCGCTTTGCAAAAGAATTGCAGACGCTTTGTAAGGAATATAGTGTTCCTTTCATTGTAAATGATGATGTAGAATTAGCCATTGAATTAGATGCAGATGGTGTTCATGTAGGACAAAATGATGAAGGGATTACATCTGTTCGTGAAAAAATGGGAGATAAAATTATCGGCGTATCTGCTCATACAATTGAAGAAGCACGCTTTGCAATCGAAAATGGAGCAGATTATTTAGGTGTTGGACCTATTTTCCCAACGAGTACGAAAAAAGATACGAAAGCGGTTCAAGGAACGAAAGGATTAGCTTATTTTAGAGAACAAGGAATTACAGTGCCAATCGTTGGTATTGGTGGGATTACAATTGAAAATACAGCGGCAGTTATAGAAGCGGGTGCGGACGGTGTTTCAGTTATTTCAGCAATTAGTTTAGCTGAATCTGCGTATGAAAGTACGAGAAAATTAGCTGAAGAAGTAAAGAGAAGTTTGTAGAAAAGGACATGTAGTATTTTAAGTGCTACATCGAGAAGTAGACTGCCCAAAAAATTTAAACAAACATTTGATTAAAAAAGCACAAACCTTTTTAAATAAGGGTTTGTGCTTTTTCTTTAAAACATAATAGAAATTAAAAGCATTCCAATTCCGATAGAAGTAAATGTTGCAATTAAGCCTGGAATCATAAAGCTATGATTTAATACGTATTTACCGATACCTGTTGTACCAGTACGGTCAAAGTTAATGGCAGCAACGATTGTCCCGTAGTTTGGAATGAAGAAATATCCGTTTACTGCAGGGAACATCGCAATCAGTAGTGCTGGTGGAATACCAAGGGATAGTCCAAGTGGCATTAAGGCACGTACTGTTGCTGCTTGGCTGTACAGTAAAATAGATAGAATGAATAGTGCGATGGCAAATAGCCAAGGTGCACTTGTTACTAAATGCTGAATAGATCCTTGAATCATATTTAAGTTTCCATTAAAGAAAGTATCTCCCATCCAAGCGATACCGAAAATAGCAACAACTGCTGTTGCTCCTGCTTTAAAGACGTTACCAGACACAATGCTTTCTACATTTGGTTTACAGAAAATAATAATAAGAGCCGCGATAGTTAACATAACCATCTCAATTGTGTTCGGCATGGAAAGACGGGCTAACTTCCCATCAACTATCCATCCTGGACGAAGTGCTTCAAATGAACCAAGAAGTACAACAAGGAAGGTTCCTACAAGGAAAAGGATAACTGATAATTTGGCGCCCTTTACACCTACAAATTCTTTTTTCTCTTCAAGCTTAGGAATCATTCCTTCTTTTAATCGTTTTAAGTATTCAGGGTCTTCATTTAATTCTTTTCCCATCTTACTAGCAACGAATGCTGCTAACATACAAGCAATGAAAGTAGAAGGAATACTCACTTTTAAAATATCTAATAAAGTGATTTTATAGTCAGCTAACATTGCTAAAAGAGCAACTGTGGCAGCTGAAATTGGGCTAGCTGTAATTGCTTGTTGAGAAGCGATTACGGCAATCGACATTGGGCGTTCCGGTCTAACCCCTGATTCACGAGAGACTTCTGCAATAACAGGAAGTACAGAATAGGCAACGTGACCAGTACCTGCACATAGTGTGAATAAATAAGTAACAATTGGAGCAAAAAAAGTAATACGCTTTGGATTTTTTCGTAATGCTTTTTCAGCTAGGTGAACAAGATAGTCCATTCCTCCTGCAGCTTGCAAAGCACCAGCGGCTGTAATTACTGCCAAAATCATAAGCATTACATCGATAGGAGGCGCGGTCGGTTGTAAGTGGAAGACAAAAACGAGTATTGCCATACCAACTCCACCCATTACTCCTAAACCAACTCCGCCTAGGCGTGCACCAATAAAAATACAGAGTAACAAGGTAAGAAATTGTAGCCAAAACATGATAAACTACCTCCGAAATTCATTAGTTAAGATATATTCGAATAGTTTAATTTGAATGAAAATTAAATAAATACCCGAAGAAATCCTTGTTATTTATACATTTTTTATTATATAACACAAAAAAAGTAACATTCACGTACTTTTTGAAATTATTTCGAAAAAGCAATTCGTTAAAAATTTGTATTTATATCTCTAAATAAGTAGACATTTTGATTTATATGTTGTAACCTTTGATAGAGAATATATGATTCTCATAGAACTCCCATATCGTTCAACTCGTTCAGCGAGAAAGGCAAACTGATGGAAACATGAGGACGCAAAACTACAGGAGCTAAGGTCGAAAGGCTATGCTAGCCAGTTACCGGACGGATAGGGTTGGTCTTGGCCAATGCTTTTACATTGGCTTTTTTTTATTCTCGAACATATTGAGAAACATCTTTAAACAAAATATTCATATATTTTGTTTTTTTGTTTAGAATCATTAAGGAAGGTGGATATTAATGAAAAAATATTGGCATAAGTTATCGTTCCTTCAAAAGAACGTCTTATTAACCGTATTAGTTATTTTGACACTTGTTGGAAGTATGGGCGCGTTAAGTTTCAACATGTTTCAAAATAGTATGATGTCTTTATTTGAAAGACAGTCTATTGAAACAGGAGAAATAGTGTTGAAAAAATTGGATGTAGAATTAGTTAGAGACATGGCGAAAGATCCTACAGCCGAAAAAGTGAAAAAAGAAAAGTTAACAGAGAAATTAGATGAAGTGTCAAAAGAATTGAAAAGTGTTGGACAAACGTATGTTACAGGAGCAAAGCCGAATGAAAAGCGGGAATTACAACTCGTTGGTTTGACTACAGAGTTAACAAATGCATTCCCTATAAAGCCGGGAGATTATTATGAACAACCCGCTCATTGGATGAAGGCGTACGATAAGGTCATTGATACGAAAAAGGCCCAAATGACAGAAGTATATGAAGATGAAATAGGTTCGTGGGTGACAATATTAGAACCAATTACAGATGGAGAAAACAATATTGTTGCAATTATTGCGGCTGACTTAGATGCTTCCATTGTTCCTATTACAAAAGAGAAGTTTATGATACAGGGCTTACTCTTTATCATTATTTCATTAGCAATTGCGACTATTACTCAATTCTTTATCGTGCGTCACTCGCTAGCTCCATTAAAAGATTTACGAGAAGGATTACGTAAAATTGGTGAAGGTGATTTAAGTATTAAATTAAAAGAAAGACCAGATGATATTGGAATTATTAATGTTTATTTCAATAACACGATTGAAAAATTTAAAGGGATTATAGATAAAGTAAGGCAAACTGCTGAGCAAGTTTCTTCTTCTTCACAAGAATTGTCGGCGAGTACAGAGGAAAACAGTATGGCAGTTCAAGAGATTGCAAGTTCTATTGAAGGTTTAAGAGTAGGGGCACAGTCTCAAAAAACTTCAGTACAACAATGTTTAGGAATTGTACATGGAATGGAAGATAAGGTAGAAGAGATAACTGGGGCTGCAAAACAAGTTGCGGTTGCTTCTGAAGGTATGGAGCAACATTCAATTGAAGGTAATGAAGTGATTGGACAAATTATTAATCAAATGAGTTTAATCCAAAATGCAGTACAGGATTTATCTTCCATCATTTATTCGTTAGAAACAAGGTCAAAAGAAATTAGTGATATCGTAACTGTAATTACAGGTATTTCAAATCAAACAAATTTATTAGCTTTAAATGCTTCTATTGAGGCTTCACGTGCTGGAGCAGCTGGAAGAGGGTTTGCAGTTGTTGCTGATGAAGTACGAAAATTAGCAGAACAAACTGAAGCGTCTGCAAAAGATATAGCGAAATTAATTGGTGAAACACAAGCTGAGACAGAAGATGCTGTAGTTTCAATGCAAAAAGGTTCAAAAGAAGTAGAAACTGGAATTTCACTTGTTCAAAGTAGTGGAGATTTCTTTGAAAAAATTTCAAAATCAGCGCAATCTGTTACAGATCAAGTAAAAGCTGTCTCTGGTAATTCGAGTGACATTTTACAAAATAGCCAGAATATTGTTCAAGTCGTAAATGAATTATCACATATTGCAAATACTTATGCCAACAGCAGTAGTAATGTTGAAGAAAGCATGAAAGAGCAAGAAATATCAGTACAAGATATTGCAGAATTAGCGACTTCTTTAAGTTGGCTTTCTCAGGAATTACAAGAGCTAATTGGTGAGTTTAAAAGTGAATAAGAAGAAAGATCAATTCTAATCGAAGGGGGATCCCCCCTTTGATTATGAATTGAACTAATTTGCCCGTTAATAAGGGATGAAAAAGGTGTGAATTTTCACACCTTTATTATATTTGAGAGAGGAATTTACATAAATATGAAATTAGCAATTTCTTATAATGAGATGGTAAAAGAATTTTTAGGAAAAGTAGAAGGAAGTATTAAAATACCTAAAGATGTTCAAGGAACAGAATTTGGGGTAAAAAGAAAAACTGAACTATTTCCAAATTTGACTCACATTGTAGATTTAATAGGAGCGACTGCAACGTGGTTATATCATATTTCTAAAGAAAAACATATTGTCGTGCTTTATCATGTAAGAGGAAGTTTATTTCCGATTACTATTGAAATTTCTAATTTTCTCTCCTATGAAAGTTTGAATTTACAGATTGAAGAGCAACTGGAACAAATTAAAGAAATGAATGAGGAAGAAATAGAAGAGTTTCAAAACGGTAATACATTATATGAAATGTCACCTATTATTATTGGTGAAACATATTATGAGCTACAAGACACGAATACATTACAATTTGTATTCAGTAAAAATATGCAAAGCGTAGAAATAATATTTAATAGTGTTAATTGGAAAGAGACAACGATTACTCGTTATGCACAACAAATACAAGGTGTTTTAATCAATACATTACAAAATAATAATAATTATATAAATGATTTTAATGTTATTACAGAGGCCGAGATGGCACTTTATAGTCAAGTGAATGATACGACAGCAGTATATCCTGAGAAAAGTATCGTCGATATGTTCTATAATACTGTTACTCAATTTCCAAATCGTATAGCTTTATCTTCAAGGGAAGGTACTTTAACTTATGAGGAGCTAAATAAAAAAAGTAATCAAATAGCTCATATGTTAATTAAAAACGGCGTCCAATTAGGAGACTATGTTGGAATATTTATGAAACGTAGCATAGACACAGTAGTAAGTATGGTAGCTATATTAAAAGCTGGTGCAGCGTATGTTCCGATTGATCCAGATTATCCAGAAAGTAGAATACAGTACATTATTCAAGATAGCCAAGCGAAAGTTATATTGATGAAAGAGACGCCTATAACATGTGATGGGGTTCAAACAGTTTCAATGTATGATAGTGAAACTTGTGAAGATATAGATGTAAAGTTGTCTATTCATTGTGATGATGTAGCTTATATGATTTATACATCTGGTTCAACAGGGAATCCAAAGGGAACGATGTTAGCACATAGAGGCGTTGTTAATCTGTACACTTGGATGCAAAAGCAATATGAATTGACAGAAGAGGATGTATTTGCCCAATTTCCTTCCTTTAGTTTCGATGCTTCTGTATGGGAGTCATTTGCTTCTTTATTCTGCGGAGGAAATTTGTATGTATTATTAGAGGAAGAGCGATTGTCTGTAGAAGCATTTGCAAATGCAATCTATAAAGTGAAAGCAACTTCGATCTTGGCATTAGCAACAATTTTTGTTCGACAAGTAGCAACTTATTTAGCAGAAGAAGATATATATAAGCTAGCTTCCCTAAAAAGAATTGCGATTGGCGGTGAAATGTTGCCTGTAGAGGTTATTAAATTGTGGAGAGAAAGAATAGGTACAAATGTTGAAATTCATAATGTATACGGACCGACAGAATGTACTGTAGTGACGACAACCTATAAAATACCTAGTCAGTTAAATGAGGATGTTGCGAGTATTCCCATTGGTAAACCATGTGCTAATTATCAAGTTATGATTTTGGATGAGAATATGAATCTTTGTCCAATTGGTGTACCTGGTGAATTATATATAGATTCAGTAGGATTAGCAAAAGGGTATTTTAATAAGCCTAATAAAACAATTGAAGCTTTTATTCAGAACCCCTTCAATCCTATAGTTAATATATATAAAACAGGTGATATTGTTAAGTTGTTAGAGGATGGAAATATAGAATTTTTACATCGGAAAGATGATCAAGTAAAGATTAGAGGACATCGTATTGAACTAGGAGAAATCCAAAGTAAAATTTCTCAAAATCATAATATAAAAGAAAATGCTGTTTTTGCTAAGAAGAGTAAGGAAGGTAGCCAATATTTAATCGCGTTCTATACAACTTTAAATAAAAAAGAAATACCAGAATTAGTTTATCAGTTACAAGAGCAATTACCAGATTATATGGTGCCATCTAAACTAATTTATATTAATGAATTGCCACTTACACCTAATAAAAAGATTGATGTTAAGAAGTTAGCTCAGCTAGAAGAAAAGTATGAACCGGTTCGTCTACAAGAATATGTTGCACCTTCTAATAAAGCAGAGAAACAAATAGCGCGCGCTTGGGCGGAAGTATTAGGAATTTCAAAAGTTGGAGTACATGATGATTTCTTTACAATTGGTGGACATTCATTAAAAGTATTACGAGTCTTAACATTGTTAAAAGAAGATTTTTCACATTTAACAATTCAAGATTTCTTTAAAGAAAGAACGATATATGGATTAGCTCGAATTGAGCGAGAAGTAAAAGTAGAGAAAGAAGAAGTATTTCGTGAATATAAAGTGATTCACGAACCAGATACTATTACGTATGCAAACGTTTTGGAAGAAACCCAGATTTCAAATGTCTTTTTAACAGGAGCTACTGGTTATTTAGGATCACACATATTATATGAATTGTTGAGAGATACATCTGCTACTATTTATTGTTTAGTAAGACCAACCAAAGATGTGCAACAAAGAATTATAGATACATTAACAGGCTACTTTAGTGATATATGTGAAGAATGGTTACAGCGTATACAGGCCGTAGCTGGTGATCTGGGGGAAGAGTATCTTGGGATGAGCGAAGAAGAATTTATGTTCATCAGTTCTAAGATGGATACGATAATTCATTGCGGTGCAGATGTAAGACA
>NZ_JAKUFQ010000044.1:0-44311 GCF_022663475.1 Bacillus cereus group sp. BfR-BA-01382 | reverse complement strand
ACCTGTCGCACCGGTAGGGCCTGTGATTCCAGTAGGTCCAGTAGGGAAAGTAAATGGTGGAATTGATGGTAGTGTGGGACCGATTAAATTTGGTTCCAGAGCAGGTCCATGTAAAGTATTATATTCTTCATTCATATAGTAAACCTCCTATCATTGCTTGTCATAATTATTAAATGTATTAGAGGAAGTAAATGACATTCGCAATAGCGGAGCCGCTTCTATAATTTTTCCTCAGCAAATATAGGTCTAGTTTAAGTGATATTGAAGCGTACAGTTACGTACTACTTAAGTATGACACCTTTACTTCTCACGTAACATATAGTATGATGATTTCAATAAATTAGATTTCAATGACTATAATATAAATTAATGAGAGGTGCTTTTTGTGAGTGCGGTAGGTACTAAATAGGAAAAATTTAATGAAATAAGTCAGATAAGAACAGGGGATTTTTATGTATACCATACCCCTAACTTTGTCATGGATTTATTTCGATACCTATGAAGATACCTACAATACTTTATAAAGCGTGTAATAAGGGACTGCCATCTATTTTTTATGGCTTATTTCCTCATATGTTATTACACATGCCTTGTAAATGTAAAAGCTGCGGTATCCCCGCAGCTTTTTTGTATATATTTTTAATGTATAAAAATGGTAATTGAATAATGTAGAACTCATTGGAATCTAATGAGTAGGTATCTTCATTTATGATAAAAATCAATCATAGTGAGGAGAAACAAAATGAATACGATGACTTTTGAAAAGTTACAATATAACGAATTAAAGGATATAGTGAAATCTTATTGTGTAAGTGGATTAGGTAAGGAATTATTAAACAAATTAGAGCCGAGTACGAGTCTAAAAGTAGTGAGAAATCGCTTGAATGAAACGACAGAAGCACGAGCTATATTAGATGCAGAGGGGCATGTTCCTTTCTTCGGCATTTCTAATATTGCTAGTACAATTCAAAAATTAGAAAAAGGGATGATTTTAGATCCAGAAGAATTAGTAAGTGTTTCAGACTTTTTACGTGGATGTAGAAAGATTAAAAAGTTTATGTTAGATAAAGAATTTTTTGCACCAGTATTAGCTTCTTATGCAAATTCAATGACTGAATATAAAAGTATTGAAGAGGAAATTAACTTTTCAATTAAAGGAAATAGTATTGATGTAGCTGCAAGTAAAGAGTTAAAGCGAATTCGAAATAATATTGATTCTGTAGATGGGAAAATAAAAGAACGTTTAATGAAATTTTTAAATAGTAGTGCAAATAAGAAATTCATTCAGGAATTCTTTATTAGTAAAAAGGATGACCGTTATACGATTCCAATTAAATCTTCCTATAAAAATCAAGTTGCTGGAAGTATTATTGAAGCCTCGGCAAAAGGCTCTACTGTATTTATAGAACCGCATACGGTTACGAAATTGAATGCAGAATTAGCAGGTTTGAAAGCAGAAGAAGCGGTTGAAGAGTATCAGATTTTAGCGACTTTATCAGGAATGGTGTTAGAAAACATTTATAGTATAAAGATTAACATGGAGCTAATTAGTCAGTATGATATGGTATTTGCGAAGGCAAAGTTTAGTAAATCGATTGATGGAATAGAGCCGAAGTTAAATGATCATGGCTACATTCATTTAGTGAATTGTAAGCATCCGCTTTTAACAGGGCAAGTTGTACCGTTACATTTTAAAATTGGTCAAGAGTATCGTAGTTTAATTATTACAGGGCCGAATGCGGGCGGAAAGACAATTGTGTTAAAAACGATTGGATTGTTAACATTAGCTACAATGTCAGGCCTTCATATTGCAGGAGATAGAGGTACAGAAATCGCTATTTTCGAAAATGTATTCGTAGATATTGGTGATAATCAAAGTATTGAAAATGCATTAAGTACATTTTCGTCTCATATGAAAAATCTTTCTGAGATTATGAGGATGTCAAATAATAATACGTTGCTATTATTTGATGAAATAGGGAGCGGTACAGAACCGAATGAAGGTGCAGCACTTGCAATTTCTATTTTAGAAGAATTGTACCTTGCGGGATGTATTACCGTTGCGAGTACGCATTACGGAGAAATTAAACGCTTCTCAGAAATGCACGATGACTTTATGAATGCAGCGATGCAATTTAATAGTGAAACGTTAGAGCCGCTTTATAAATTAGTTATCGGAAAATCAGGGGAAAGTAATGCACTTTGGATTGCGAATAAAATGAGCGTAAAAGAACATGTACTGAAAAGAGCGAAAGAGTACATGGGAAATAAAGAGTACGCTTTAGAAAAAGTGAATGAAAGTAAAATTAGAAAACCGAAATTTGTACAAGAAAAAAGAGAATCTCATTATGAGTACAAAATCGGCGATCGTGTGAATTTATTGGATTATGATGATTTTGGTATCATCTATAAGGAAAAAGATAATTTTTATAACGTTGTTGTATATTATAACGGTGAATTCGTTGAAGTAAATGTAAAACGTATTACTTTAGAAGTAGCAGCGAAGGAGTTATATCCAGAAGGATACGATTTAAATACACTATTTGTTGATTATAAAGAAAGAAAAATGCAACACGATATTGAGCGCGGATCGAAAAAAGCACTGCGTAAAATTCAAAAAGAAATAAGAAAGAATAGAGGATAAGTTAAAATGGTAACGATTAGACAAGAACAAAAAAATGATTATAGAAAAACAGAAGAAGTCGTAAAAGAAGCATTTTTACTTGAAGAATTTAGTGATAAAACAGAACATGAACTTGTAAAACGTATTAGAGAATGTGACGCGTTTGTTCCGGAGTTATCAATTGTTGCGGTAGATGAAGATATAGTTGGTCACATTATGTTATCAAAAATTACAATAGAACAAGATGGAACTTCTGTAGAATCGTTAGCACTTGCGCCAGTTTCAGTTGCTAGGGGCCATCAGAAGAAAGGAATTGGCGGAAAACTGATTACGGCTGCTTTAGAAAAAGCGAAAGAACTTGGATACGGATCAGTTGTAGTATTAGGACATCCAGAGTACTACCCGAAATTTGGTTTTAAGAAAGCAAGTGAGTGGAATGTAAAAGCACCGTTTGAAGTGCCTGAAGAAGTGTTTATGGCGATGGAGCTAAGAGAGAACGCTCTCCAAGGTGTAGAAGGAGTTGTTCAGTATTCGAGTGCTTTTGCTGAGTAGGAGTAACGGTTAAGAAATGTAATCATAAAAGATGCTATCTTTTTGTATGGATATACAGAAAGATAGCTTTTTTTATTAAGCGGATCTACTGACGTATATTTTGCTCAATGAATAATTGAGGTGGTAAAATTGAGATAGAAACGTAAAGGGAGAGAATAGAATGAATAAGCGAGAAACAGATAGCAATGAGAATGCAGTTACGTTATATGTTACAAGACACGGTAAAACAATATTAAATACGAATCATCGCGCGCAAGGTTGGGCTGATTCTCCATTAGTAGAAAAAGGTGTTGAAGTTGCCACAAATTTAGGAACAGGATTAAAAGATATTCATTTTATGAATGCGTATAGTAGTGATAGTGGCCGAGCGATTGAAACTGCTAATTTAGTATTAAAATATAGTGAGCAATCAAAATTAAAACTTGAGCAAAGAAAAGATTTGCGAGAATTAAATTTCGGTATTTTTGAAGGTGAAAAACTTGAGAATATGTGGGATGTGGTTGGAAAAGCTGCAGGCGTTCCATCACCAGAAGAACTTATGAAGTTTTCTATTCAAGAAGTGATTAATCTTATTAGAGTAGCAGATCCTACAAAACAGGCGGAAGATTGGGAATTATTTTCTACTCGTATAAAAGCTGAGATAGATAAAATTAGTGAAGAAGCTGCTGGAAATGGTGGCGGTAACGTTTTAGTTGTCGTTCATGGGCTTTTGATTACTACCTTAATAGAAATGTTAGACAGTAGCAAAACAAAACTTGGGGTGGAAAATGCTAGTGTGACGAAGATTGTATACCAAGATGGAACATATACAGTCGAGTCGGTTGGAGATATGAGTTATGTTGCAAAAGGGAAAGAAAGTGTGGAAATATAATTAAATCTCCAAGAGATATAAGAAAAGGAAGGTAGAGAAATCTAGCTTCCTTTTCTTATTGGAACGATTATGGAATTAATAAAATCTTCCCTGTACTTTTTCTGCTCTCTAATAATTTATGTGCAAGAGCACCATCTTGTAAGGAGAATGTAGTAGGGCACTCAATGTTTAATTTGCCAGTTGCGATCCAATCGAATAATTGAGTAGATCGTTTTTTACGTTCTTCATAAGTGGTAAGAACGTTCCAAAGGTCTCCGCCAGTTAAAGTTTTTGAAGTATCCATAAGCATACGTGGATCAACTGGCGCAGGATTACCACCAGCCATTCCGTAAAATACGACAGTACCGCCAATTTTAGTAGCGTTAAAACTGTCCTCTAATGTAGAACCTACTGATTCATATACAACATTTACTCCAGTTCCATTAGTCATTTCAAGTACTTTCGTATGCCATTCTTCGTTATATAAAAATACGTGATCGGCACCAGCTAATGTAGCTATCTTTGCTTTCTCTTTTGATGACGTTAAACCAATTACTTTTCCGCCATATAGTTTAATCATTTGAACAAGAAGTTGACCGACGCCACCAGCTGCAGCGTGTACTAAAGCTATATCACTTTGTTTTAGTTGATAGCTATCTTGCGTTAAATAATGTGCAGTTAATCCTTGTAATAAGACAGAAGCAGCTGTTTCAAAAGAAATAGAATCTGGTAGTGGGATTACTTTTTCAGATGGAACGGCAACTAGTTCTGCATTTGCAAATGGGACGTCCGCAAATGCAATACGGTCTCCTAGGTTGATAGTAGTAACGTCAGCTCCTACTTTTTCAACAATTCCAGCTCCTTCATAACCTAATACATAAGGCGGATTGCCAGCAAGATGATAATCGCCGCGGCGTCTATAAATATCAGCGAAGTTTAATCCGATTGCTTTCGTGCGGACTAGAATTTCATTTGGATTTATGATTGGATCATGTATTTCTTTATATTGTAGTACATCTGGATTTCCAAACTGTTCGAAACAAAGTGCTTTCATATGGAATCCCTCCATTTGTATTGTTTGTCGATGCTCTTTATCATACAATACAAATATCAATAGGCAAAGAGGATTATTTTGATGAAATCAATCGGAAATATCGATTGAAAAGAGGGATGATAAATGGAGATAAAACAATTAATTACATTTAAAGTAGCAGCAGACACTTTGAATTTTACACAAACTGCAAAGAAATTAAATTTTGCCCAATCAAGCGTAACGGCACAAATTAAAACGTTAGAAGCTGAGCTTGGTACACCGTTATTTGAAAGATTAGGAAAACGCCTTTTCTTAACTGAAGCAGGAAGAAAGTTTCAACTATATGCGGACAAGATAATCGCACTTAGTAAAGAAGCAAAGACGGCCGTGAAAGATGATGAGGAAATAGCAGGTACGTTAATAATTGGTGCACAAGAAAGTCAATGTACATACAGACTGCCTTCTATATTAAAGAGGTTTAAAGCACAATTTCCTCAAATAAAACTTATATTTAAACCAGCACATTCCAATAAAGATGCAAAGGAACAATTGATGGAGGGGAAAGTAGATCTTGCATTTATTTTGGACGAATGTAAAACAGAAGATGTTTTACATGTGGAACCACTTATGAAAGAAGAATTAAAAGTAGTAGCTGCTCCTACGCATCGTTTACTTGAACAACCTTCAGTTTCTATAAAAGATTTAGAGAGTGAAACACTTCTACTAACAGAATTAGGCTGCTCGTATCGGACTTTATTTGAAGAACTATTTCGTACAGAAGATGTGTATCCAGCAAATAAAATTGAGTTCGTTAGTGTCGAGGCAATTAAACAATGTGTTATTGCAGATTTAGGTATAGCTGTTCTACCAGCGATAGTAGTAGAAAAAGATATAAGAGAAGGGACAATAAAAGAGTTACATTTAGAAAATGCAATTTCATCGATTTATACACAAATTGCTTGGCATAAAGATAAATGGATGACAGCACCACTGCAGCAATTTATTGATGTAACAAGGGAGTTTTTTACAACGGATTAAGTGGAGAAATATTTATTTTATATAAAAGAAAAAATGGCAATTTTGTATAAAGAACCGATGCTTGAATATAACAAGTATCGGTTCTTTTATGTTTTAAATATAGAATGCTATAAAATGTGTATTTCTCAACTTTTTTTCTTACAAGGATAAGTAAAATTCTTCGTATATTCCAATAATCATCAGGGAATTTACAACGTTTATTCGTTTCTGTAAGATGCCTCTAGGAAGAGTGAAAGGAGGGCTTACATAGCAGTATAGCTTGTCTTTAGTATACGTACTTATTGTGAGGGGGAATTTAAAATGTTTAAAAAGTTAATGAAAGTATGTGTGTTAAGTGCGGCAAGTATAGGTGTATTATTTAGTTTTCAAGGAAGTACATTTGCAGCTACTGATTTAAGTAGTTATTATGACGGGAAAAATCCAGCAACAACGAAAGTATACGGGGGAAGTACAACATGTGATGCAGATGGATTTAATGCAAAGTCTACAGCAGTTTATGAAGGTAGTAAAAAAGTGGGGACAGTGTATTTACGTTACAGTAATAAATGTCATGCAGCATGGGCTAAGTTTGTGTTAGATCAACCAGCACCAGCTGTTTCGGGAGGAGTGTACGCGTACGCTGTTGTAAATAAATACAAAAATGATGTATTCCAAAAATCAGTTACTTCTAATCAGGGGAACGGCACAATAAAAACAGGTCAAACGAGCACTTATACAGGAATGGTATTTGATTTAACTGCTGATTTCGGATACACAGCAGATGCTGAAGCAGTTACGTTTAATAACGGTTACGGGAAAACAGCACGTTACTAATAAAGGAGTGAAATTATATGAAACTTTTAAAAAAGACGAGTGCATGTTTATTGCTATCTTTACTCGTTGTAACTAGTATGTTTAGCACGATTAATAGCGATAAAGCATATGCAGAAGATCATTCATATGATGGGAAAAGTCCTTATTATAATAGTTGTGATCAATCCGCAGTAACGAAAGAGAAGAAATGGATAGATTCAAATTCTTATGTAGAATTAAAATTTAGCACGACGTGTAAGACGGCTTGGGCGAAAGTTACTGTAACTCGTCCAGCAGTTTATAATAACGAAGCTGATGCAAGGGTTGTTAGAAAAACAGATGGAAAGGCATATACTTGCGGAAGTGCTGGAGGAAATGGTGTTGTAAATAAAGGACAAACATCATGCTATACGCCAATGGTATATGACTTGGATCCAAGAAAAGCGCAAGCACAGGGGAAACATGCCATTCCGAATAGCGATGCTTATAATTATGCGGAGACTATTTGGTATTGATGAGGATATGGAGATTGTAAGGTAGAGTATTTTAAGAGCATGTTTAGATTGGATTTCAAAACATGCTCGATTTGTATTCATTCTAATTTTTTCGGTAATCATAAACCATTGAATTAACTAAGGTCAGTATCAGGAGGAGTATATCCAAGGTACCTAGCCATCGATACAATTTGTCCTTTATGATGAAACTCATGAGTCTCCGTATGAGTTAAAAGCCATAGCGGAGTTGTGCTCCAAGGTTCTTTTTGCCACTTTACTTCATTTGCTATATTTTCGAGCCAACGGTCATTGTATTCATCTAAAAAACGTTGTACAGTCTCATCTACTAACTTAAATCTAGCACGGACTTTTTCCACATCTGCATGCTCAATTTCGTAATCGCTAGCAAATGAAAAATCTGCTCTTTTTTGCTTGAATGCGAATGATCCAAGCCAGTATCGGTAGCAATCGGCTACATGAATATGCGTCTTTATAATGCTACCGCTCCCGAAATTAGGAACAGTGCTATGTAATTTTTCTAGTGGGATTTCTTCCAAAAACGAAAATAGAGTTTCTCTTGTAGAGCTAATAAGATCATATTGTTGTTTTAAAACATGTAACATGTAATTGACACTCCTCTATTATTTACTAAACTAACTGTGTAGTAAGTAATTCTATATTTATTAGGGGTGAACCTTTTAATTATTTTTACTAAGCATATTAGATGTTTTTCTTAATCGTTTCTGATAGATTAAACAAGGTGAAACGTTAATAAGTTGAACATTCTTAGTTCATAATAAATTGTACATCAAGAAGGGGAACGATAAAATGAATAGACTAGTGGGTTTAAAACAATTTGAAATAACGCGCGGGGCGTTACTTAAATTTATGGAAACGTTAGATGATAAAACTGCGGATACGCAGCCAGAGGGTTTTAACAATACAATTCGTTGGCATATCGGTCATGTGTTAACGGCAGCAGAGGTTTTCATGTTTGGAAAAGAATTCAAACAATTACCAACTGAATATCCAGGTATGTTTGGGTATGGATCACGACCATCTAAATGGAAAACAGAAGGACCATCGTTAGAAGTATTAACGGCTCAATTAAAAGAACAAGCAAAACGTATTAACGAAATTCCAGCAGAAGCATTTGAAAATAAACTGCCAGAGCCATTCCTAGGATTGGAAACAGTAGGGGAGCTTTACGGTATGATGCTTTATCATGAAGCTGATCATATTGGGCAAATGAAAGCGATGGAACGTATTATTAAAGCTCTTTAGTCTTAATTGCATATAACAAGCAATACAGTTGTAATGTTAAATAATATATACAAAAAAGGTAGATAAATTATTATCTACCTTTTTTGTATAACTTCTTGAAGGATTAGGGATTATCATCGTGGTGCTGATGAAGAAGGATTAGAGAATTTTATAATTTTTTAGGTTGTGATTATTAATTGTAGTATTCCTAAATATGGAATATAAGTATAATGATAGAGAAGAACTAGAAATAGGGGTGAATACTATGATTACATTAGAGCAAAAGTTAGAGCAATATAAACATACATATGTACAGTTAAAGGGAGAACTAAAATGGAAAACGAGTGATTCTCGAACAGGAATGATGATTGCTGCTATGTATGCAGGTAGTGATAAATTGTTTAATCTCGAACGTTTTTTAGAAATTAGTAGTTATATTAAGAATCAGGTAGGGATGTTTTCATACTTAAAGTCTTATCATCGTTTTGTAGTGGCCGCAACATTAGATATTCACTTTACAGATTACAAGAAAGCTTTTCGGACGTTTTTAGATTTATATGAACAATTGGTCACTAGTGGCTTTAGCCGGAGTATATTTACTTATCTCGCAGCAGCTGTGCTTTTAACAGAAGAAAATGAACAGCATGGCGCGCACATTCAGCGTTCGATGCAAGTATATAAACGCATGAAAAAGGATCACCTCTTTCTTACAAGTACAAATGATTATCCGCTCGCGGTTTTATTAGCAGGACAATCAGAGAATGTAGAAACACTTATGGATCGTGTAGAACGTCTGTATCAGAAACTAGCGAAAGCTGGTTTGCGTAAAGGGAATGATCTTCAGTTTTTAAGTCATATTCTTTCACTAAAGAAGGATGTCCGTGAAGAAATGTTAGTTGCAACATGTACAAACATATGGAATTTGTTAAAACAAGAAAAGGTAAAAGTGAAACAGATGCATTATCCAGCAATCGGGCTACTAGCGTTACTTGAAGATGGAGAAAAAGAGATTTATGCTATTAAAGCGTTGATTGAAAAACTGCAGGGGGAGAAATTATTCCGTTGGCATGCAGATGCGAATATTCTTATTGCTATTCAACTGTTCGTAAGTCAGAAAGGTGAGGAAAGTAAAGCTACCAACACAGGTTTACAAACTATGATAGAAGTCCTCATACAAGCACAACAAGCAGCTATGATGGCAACGATTGCCGCTTCATCTGCAGCAACATCTTCTGCTAGTAGTAGCTCATAATATGTAACTACTTTAATAAGGAAGGTAAAAAAGCCCATCACTTTCTAATGAGTGATGGGCTAACTATTTTTACATAATCAGCATTATTTTTTCGACTCTTTCAAATGTTTGAGTTGTGTAACAATCATAATGCTAATAACAACGAGTAAAAACCATGAACTAATTTTGCTTAAGTGAACGAGATTCCACGCTTCCCGTTGATTTGGATATTGCCATGCTCCGAAAAATGTTGCGATGTTCTCTGCAATCCAAATAAAGAACCCAATAAGGAAAAAGGAGAGAACGAGTGGCATTTTATATGTAACGCCTCGTAATGAAAATTCTACAAATGTCCGAAAGAAAACGATGAATAAAAGTACAGTTAATACCCATCTAAAGTCATATAGAAAATGATGTGTGAAAAAATTAAAGTAAATCATAGCGCCTAGCGGTATAGCAAAAATAGCCCTCGGCCAATGGTACATTTGTAAATGTAATCTTCTCCACGCTTGGCATATGTAACTGGCAACACTTGCATACATAAAGCCACTGTAAAGTGGAACTCCAAAAACTTTTGAATATGCCTCTTCTGGATAACTCCATGAACCAAAATGTACTTTATATATTTCTAGTAAAAGCCCGATAAGGTGAAAAACAGTAATTACTTTTAGTTCATCTTTCGTCTCAAGTCCAGTCTTATACATAATCCACTGCATAAGAAGACATACGATGAGTATGAAATCATAGCGGTATAACCCTGGGATGGAAATGATTTTTGATAGGGCTAGTGTTAAGAAAATAACGACTGGGAATAAACAGGATAATGCTTGCTCGTAAGTGAAATGTAATAGTTGTTTTATATAGAACATTGTATCTCCTTTTTGTTAGAAAAATCAAAATAATGACTAAGTATACTACAATTTAAAAAATAAACCAGCAGTCTATTTTGCATGTATTTGTAAGTTTTAGAAAGGAATTGTAATAAGTATTTTAATATTTAACAAATTAAAAAAATAGTTTGCTATTTTAAAAAAGTGAGGATATAATTTCTAAATAAAAATGATAATTATTATCAATAAATAGTATAAAATAAAAATAAGTATAAAAATAATTATAAAAAACAACTGAATATAAAGGATGAAATGAAACATGTTACATAAGTCTGCTGTATATGCTGGCAATAAGCACATGAAACATATTAAGTTCATATGTTTCATGTGCTTATCAATTTTATGTTTAATCGGATCTATATTTTTAGCTATTGCATTCGGTGCAAAGGATATCCATTTGCAAACCGTATGGACAGCGGTTTTTGATTATAATCCGAAATTAACGCAGCACCAAATTATATATGAATTAAGGCTCCCAAGGGTAATTGGAGCAGCAGTTGTAGGAGCAGCTTTTGCGGTCGCTGGGGCTGTTATGCAAGGAGTAACACGAAATCCTTTAGCTGATGCAGGTGTGCTTGGCATAAATGCAGGTGCGATGTTTGTAGTAGCACTTAGTTTTGCCTTTTTTCCGCATATGCCATATTCCTATTTAATGATTGTCTCTTTTATTGGAGCGGTTTTAAGTACAGTACTCATTTTTATTATCGGATCGGCCACATCAGGCGGATTAACACCAATGAGGTTAACGATTGCTGGAGCGGTTATGGCAGCGCTTTTACATTCATTAAGTTCAGGTGTTGCGATTTATTATGATTTAAGCCAAGATTTAGCGTTTTGGTATGCTGGTGGTGTTGCAGGGGTTAAGTGGGAACACTTGAAATTTTTAGTCCCTATTATTCTTATAACGATTATTTTTGCGACAATGCTAGGGAGATCTATTTCACTCATATCAATGGGAGATGATGTTGCTACAAATTTAGGAGTGAAAACGAACCGAACGAGAATACTAGGGATGATTATAGTAGTCATTCTTGCAGGTGTATCTGTTTCAGCTGTTGGTTCTATCGGATTTGTAGGACTCGTTATTCCGCATATTGCTAGAAAATTAGTTGGTGTTAATTATCGACTCATTATTCCTATGTCAGCATTATTAGGTGCTATGTTATTAGTTTTAGCTGACCTAGGAGCAAGAGCAGTAAACCCTCCTAAAGAACTTGCGATAGGAATTATGGTAGCTCTTGTTGGAGTTCCGTTCTTCCTCTATATAGCACGTAAAGTTGGGAGGGAGCTATAAGTGAAGGGTCTTATTAACACAGATAAAAAAAGAGCCATTACTGTAACTACAATATTCGGTTGTATTGGTATCGCTGTCATTTTACTTAGCTTAAATACAGGGACACTTAGTATTGCACCGCTCAAAGTAATTCAAACGCTTTTCGGTTATGGTGATTTTGAAAGTGCAACCGTGCTATACGATTATCGTATGCCAAGAATTATAATCACAATGTTAGCTGGTATTGGCCTTGGGATTTCCGGTGCGATTTTACAAGGATTATCACGTAACGCACTTGCAGACCCTGGTATTTTAGGATTGCATTCAGGTGCATCTTTCGGGCTAATTATATTTGTTACTTTCTTTCATTCTATTAATGAGAATGCATCGATTTTAATACCGTTATTTACATTTGGTGGGGGAATACTAGCTGCATTTTTAATTATTATACTTGCGAGTGATCGATCAAAAGGTTTACTTCCTATTAGACTTATTCTCGTTGGTATTGCTGTTTCAGCTGGATTTAGTGCGATTTCGTTATTTTTCTCTCTCAAGTTAAATGATGAGACATATACATTCGCTTCCAGATGGTTAGTTGGTAACGTGTGGGGAAGGGATTGGATTCATGTCCTTGCATTATTACCTTGGATTTTCATACTAACCCCGTATGCATGGCTAAAATCTAAAACGTTAAATGCATTGTCACTAGGTGATAGTGTGGCAGCAGGACTTGGTGTTTCTGTTCAAAAAGAACGGTTACTACTTTTAGCTACAGCGGTTGGATTATCTTGCGCGAGTGTATCGATGGCAGGAGGAATTGGTTTTATCGGTTTAGTTGCTCCGCATATTGCAAGAAAGTTAGTAGGTACTACGTATCAACATTTTCTTCCTTTAGCTGGCATTATCGGAATGATTATTTTAGTGCTAGCAGATACGATAGGTCGTTCTATATTTGAGCCAAACTCTATTCCAGCTGGTGTAGTAGTGGCAGCTTTAGGAGCACCGTATTTTCTTTATTTACTTACAAAAACAAAATAAATACTTCAAAGAGGAGAACATATGAAAAAGAAACTTACTATTTTATTTAGCATGATGTGTATTTTAGTATTAGCAGCATGTGGTCAAACGAAAGCTAATGAAGAGGCAACGAAAAAAACGGAAAAAAGTAATGACCCAAAAATTGCTTCAATGTCTATTCATTTAACAAATGATTTACTTGCATTAGGAATTACACCAGTAGGTTCTGTTATTGGGGGAGATTTAAAAGATTTCTTACCGCACGCTAAAGAGAAGTTGAAAGATACGAAGAAGCTTGGTGTTGTAACAGATCCGAATATGGAAGCGTTACTTCAATTAAAGCCAACTGACATTTATGTTGATGAAAAATATGCTGGTAAAGATGTAGCGAAATACGAAAAAATTGCAAAAACACATTCTTTCAATTTAGATGAAGGTACGTGGAGAGATCATTTAAAACAAGTTGGTAAACTTGTAAACCGTGAGAAAGAAGCAGATAAATATATTCAAGATTACGAAGGGCAATCAAAACGAGTAAAAGGTTTAATAGATAAAGAGCTAGGTAATAACGAAAAAGTAATGGCAATTCGCGTTACTGCAAAAGAATTGCGTGTATTTAGTACGAAAAGACCGATGGGACCAATTTTATTCCAAGACTTAGGGTTACAGCCTGCAAATGGTGTAGAGAAAATTGATGGAAACCGCCCTTTCGAAGTCATTTCACAAGAAGTATTACCTGACTTTGATGCAGATGCGATTTTCGTTGTTGTAAATAGAGATGATAAAGCAAAAGCAGCATTTAAACAACTTCAAGAAACGCCAATTTGGAAAGACTTAAAAGCAGTTAAAGGCAAGCACGTATACATTATCAATGATCAACCATGGCTGGACTATTCTGCTTTAGGAAACAAAATGGCAATGGATGAAGCGGAGAAAATGTTTACGAAATAATATAGTTTTGCTATTAGGAAAGGCCCTCTAAATTTGGAGGGCCTTTCTATTATTGTTAGAATAAATAAAAAATTATACAATGAAGTTAATTCAATATGGAGGAGATGTGCCAATGTCAGCGCTTATTGTAAGTATCCCGTTTATAAAGCAGTTTATGGAACTAGGGGATAAATGGGCTGAAACAATTATCCCCATTATGTAATAAAGGGGGATTTTGAAATGACAATGAATCTTTTTCGAAATAAAACGATTAAATTATCAGTTATGAGAGAAAAAGATGTTGAATTGATGGCTATGTGGCAAGAGGATAGTGAGTATTTAAGAAATGTAGATACAGATGTAGCATTCCCGCAATCTTTAAATGAAATAGCAAGTGATGGGCTATTAAAAGGACGGAGATCGAATAGTGTTTCTTTCATGGTAAGGACAGTTCAAGAAGATCGCTTAATTGGTTTTGTTGCAATTCATGGCATAGAGTGGAATAACAGAACGGGTTTATTAGCCATTGGTATAGGAGATGCAAATGATAGAGGAAAGGGATATGGAAGAGAAGCAATCCATCTTATCTTAAAATATGCTTTCTATGAATTGAATTTACACCGCGTCGGTCTGGATGTGATTTTTTATAATAAAGCAGCCATTGCGTTGTATAAAAAGATAGGTTTTCAGATGGAAGGGTGTATGAGAGAAGCGGTTCAAAGAGATGGGAAGTGTTTTGATCGTATCATTATGGGGATATTGCGGGATGAATGGATAGAGCTGCAAGGTTAGAAAGTACATTCGAAATTATATATGTAGTATGCAGGAGATATAATGGTAATTGGCGAAAATTTACAGTGTGTTGATTGAATTTATAAGGAGTCATGCAAAATGAATTTAGAAAAGGCAAAACCAGTAAATGAAGAGGTCGCCGAATTAAAAGAACTTATTAAAGAGTTACACGGAAGTGTGCACCAACTTCAAAGTGAAGTGCAGCAACTAAGGCACGAAAGACCAGTTGTTGAAGTGAGAAAAGGTGTTCAATTATCACCAACAATTGTCGGACAAATTGGTGGTATGATTTTAGGTGGTTTAGCAATTATCGGTATATTTTGGTGATGAAAAAAGGTTTGCAGCACGGATGCTGCAAACCTTTTGTATTTGACGATATAATTTCATGCAATACAACTTTTACATTAAATAACGTAAATATATATAAGCATGTGATAACAAGAGTGCAACAATAGTTAATGGTAAACCAATTTTTAAGAAGTCCATATAAGAGAAGCCATGTCCTTCACGTTTTGCAATACCAGCAACGACTACGTTTGCAGATGCTCCGATTAGTGTTCCATTTCCTCCTAAGCAAGCTCCAAGAGATAACGCCCACCATAGTACTTCGATTTGCGGAGAATCGACAGATAGTCCGAGTCCTGTAGCTAAGTCTTGAATAAGAGGAATCATCGTTGCGACAAATGGGATGTTGTCGATTGTCGCAGATGCGATGCCAGATACCCATAAAATAAGTATAGCTGCGAATCCGATGTCACCGTTTGTTACATCGATTACTTCTCTTGCAAGTGAAGAGATAAGTCCGATATCAATTAACCCGCCAACGAGAACAAATAATCCGGCGAAGAAGAAAATGGTAACCCATTCAACGTGGGCAAATACATCTTCAATATCATGTTCTTTCACGCCGATTAACATAAGAAGTGTAGCGCCTGTCATCGCGATAACAGCAGCGTCTACATGAATAATCGAATGAAGTACGAAGCCTAAAATTGTTAGTCCTAAAATCGAAATAGATTTTAAAAGGAGGCTTTGATCTTTAATGTAATCTTTTTCGTTTAATGCCATTAGTTTTTCGATTTGTTCAGGTGTTGTTTTTAGTTTGTTACGATACATGAAGTAAATAATGCCAAGTGTCACGATAGAAATAATAATTACGATTGGAGCTAAGTTAAGTAAAAAGGCGTTAAAGTCTAAATGCTTGTTTGCTGATCCAATCATAATATTAGGTGGATCACCGATTAATGTTGCTGTTCCGCCTATATTTGAAAACAGCACTTCTGAAATCAAATAAGGCACAGGATTTACTTTTAAAATACGTGTAATGGATAATGTAACAGGAACGATTAATAAAACAGTCGTTACATTGTCCAAAAATGCTGATCCGACAGCAGTTAATAGGGATAGTAATAATAAAATGCGAATCGGTTTTCCGCCAGCTGCTTTTGCCGCTTTAATGGCCACAAATTCAAAGACGCCTGATTGACTCGTAATATGTACGAGAATCATCATCCCAATTAAAAGGGTAATCGTTTCCCATTGAATATGTGATGTGAAAGCAGTATGTAAATCTACAACTCCAAAAATAATCATAATAGCAGCACCGAATAGTGCGATTACAGCACGATTCAATTTCTCAGAAATAATAAATCCGTACGTGATTAAAAATACGGCAATTGCAAAATAATATTGCCAATTTGCTACTTCATGTGCTGACTGTTCCAATCATGTCACCTTCTTTAAATTATGTATTCAATTGTCGAAATGTATCTCGCTGCAATAATACGGGATAAAATATATTGTAGCAAATTCAAAAAAGAAAGAAAACTATTTAACAAAGTGAAGGAAAAAATGTATTTTTTACATATCATATAAAAAATATAAAAAACACAGTGCAAATTATTAGGAAAAGTGAGCGTTGTCCTCTAATATAGAGATAGCAATTTACATTATTTTTGCGTAAAATGGTTTAAAGAGGTGAATTCCGATGGAAATAGTAAAAGATAGTTCTCTTATTCAAAATGAAATTGAACGTTTTGTAAATAAAGATGTATATATTCATTTAGAAACGACAAACGGAGCGTATGCATCACACATAAATGAAAAGATGATGACAGTTGGTGCTTTCATTCGAAATGCGATTATCAGTTTTGAACGCGGGAAGATAACTGGAACAAATCCATACCGAGTTGGTCTGAAAATGGATCACGGTTGGGTATATGCTGAAGGTATTACGCACTGGGAAGTAGACGATCAAGAGCGTTTATTATTAGCTGGACATGATAATTTAGGTCGTCTAGCAGTTGCACTTGAGTTAAGCTTAACACCATTTAAGTAAGAAGGAGGGAAACTTATGGAGAGACATGTACTTGTTGTATTTCCGCATCCAGATGATGAAGCATATGCTGCGGGAGGAACAATTCGCTTATTAACAGATCAAGGAGTACCTGTAACATATGCATGTGGTACTCTAGGACAAATGGGACGTAACATGGGTAAGAACGTATTCGCTAACCGTGAAACGATTCCACATATCCGTAAGAAAGAATTGAAAGATGCTTGTGAAGCGATGGGTATTAAAGATTTAAGAATGCTTGGCTTCCATGATAAAACGTTAGAATTTGAAGATGTTGATTTCGTTGCTGACAAAATTGAAGCAATCATTCAAGAAGTAAATCCATCTCGAATTATTACATTTTATCCAGAGCACGGTGTACATCCAGATCATAATGCATTTGGCCGCGCTGTCGTTCGCGCTGTATCACGTATGCCAAAAGAAGAGCGCCCAGTTATTCATGCTGTTGCGATTACGAAAAATCGTGAAGCAGTATTAGGAGAACCGGATGTTGTAAATAACATTAGTGAAGTATTTGATTATAAATTAACTGCATTAGGTGCGCACCGTTCACAAACAGAAGCAATGCTTGAAGACACGCATGCAAAAATAAAAAACAAAGATGCAGCAACATTAAAATGGCTGCAACTTGAACAGTTTTGGACTTATAAATGGGAGTAGGCTAGAAGGATACCTTCTAGTTGCTCTTATATAGAAAAGCGCCGTCACTTGTGATGGCGCTTTTTTTATTGAAGACTATATATTTCTTAGGGGGCTTCAAAATTTTTAAATTAACATGCAGTATAGCCTCCATCAACAAGAAGTGTTGTACCGTTAACAAAACTAGCATCATCACTTGCTAAAAATAAGACAGCTTTAGCGACTTCTTCTGGTGTTCCAAGTCTGCCTTGTGGATGAAGTGAAGCTAAATATTCTTTCTGTTCAGGATTAACACTACCAAGTAAAGGGGTGTCAATATAACCGGGGCACACCGCATTAATACGTATTCCGTATTTAGCGTAGGCAGTACATAAATTTTGAGTTAATAGTTTCACACCACCTTTTGCAGAGGAGTATGCTGTTGGGGTAGGTAATGAAACAAAACTATGAATCGAACCAGCGTTAACGATGACACCACCTGTACCTTGTTTAAGAAATTGTTCAATCGAATATTTATCAGAAAGGAATACCCCAGATAAATTAATATCAATAGTTTTTTTCCATTTTTCATAGGATAATTCGTTTGCTGGTGCATCATCAGCAACGCCGGCATTGGCATACATAATATCTAATTTACCGTATGTACTTACAGTCTCATGAATTAGCTGTTTAATATCTGCTTCTTTTGTTACATCGGTTTTAATAAATAACGTATTATATCCATGTGCATTCAATTCATCTGATAGGTCTTTTCCACGTTCAGAAAAGTCAGCAATAACTACTTTTGCACCTTCTTCGATAAAAAGACGAACGGTAGATTCGCCAATTCCACTTGCACCACCAGTTATGATTGCTACTTTGTCTTTTAATTTCATATAAACCTCTCCATTCATCAATGAATTTAAGTCGAATTTTTAAATTTTGTTATTAAACTATCAACCTTAAATAGTAAGTAGATAGAAGAAAAAGCTCGCGTTTACTTAATCGTAAAAGCCCGATTGGTGAGGGCTGATAATCAGTGAGGGATGAACAAAACCCCCACTGATTAAAGTTTTACTTTATTGTACTTTTTGATACAGTAATGGACGAAAATATTAATTTGGTCAATTTTATCATTAGATTGAATATTTGGTAAAGAGCTCTCGAAAAGAGCGAGTGCCGATGCTGAAAAATTAAAATAAACATTCAGTATTATTTGTAGGGTAAGGAACAAAGGGGAGAGATGCATAACGAAAAATACTATGCTAGTTAAATAGGAAAAAGCCTTGCAGGGGGGCAAGGCTTTAAACAGGGTATTAAAAATTATTGATTTATTAAGAATAACTTCTTCTTGTGAATAAACTAATTTTAGCATGATAACTCATATATATGTGTTACGAATTTGTGAATAAAAACTCAATGATAAAAGTATGAGTGAAAGGAAATAATGTATTTGAAATATGCATTATTACACAAAGTTCAGTTGAAATAGGGAGGGAAATAAAAAAGCGCAATGAGCAAAATAATTAAGAGACGAATTATACCAAAGATTAGTGGAACGCCTAATACTAAATTTCTTTTTGCATTTAATTCTTTAGAATTGATTTTTAATAATGTATGTAAGAAGCGTATATTTTGAATTATTTAATAGAATAATATATATTTATATTGATTTAATGATTTTAGTTTTTTAAAAATGGGGAAATGGATATGAAGGTTAAATTTGCCGTAATAAAAGATGAGAACTTTGATTGTAGTTTATTGGAAACAAAATTATTGAAAACTTTTAAAGAAGTAGATTGTGAAGCAGATATTGTAAAGGTTGAGGATGAAATTTTTGAAAACAATGATATACAAATGCATTTGTCAGAAATAACCATTAATGTTACTGGGAAAAATATCGGATTTAGATCCGTTTCAGCCAGTATATTTATTGTTCTAGAGAGTTTATCAATACAGCTATTTCGTATTCATATTAGTATACTTTAAGCAGTTCAAAAAGTGGATTCTTCAGAAAATCATACTGATTATATTGAGTTGTAAATATGAAAATAATAGAAATTATCGTAGGTGCTCCCGAATGTTGGATTGCACATTGTTTGTTGTTAAATAAACAAGGGATACTTTTTCTAATTTGAACGTATCTTAACGCTAATTTATAAATAGAAGAATGGAAACATGTGAGTAATTCAATTAAAATGTACAAATAATTTGGTACGCGGATATACGGAATGTATTCACAGGTAAGAGGGTTGTCTCATAATATATATAGATTTTTCTATTAAGATGAACAGAGGGTGTGAATATATGGAAGATGTTTACGCTAAAATTGACAGTCTCAAGGCGGAGCAAAAAGAAATTATGCGAGACATTCGAAATTTAGAAACGCGTACCACTATTAATGAGAAAGACATAGCAACAATCAATAAGCAATTAGAAAAAATAAGTACAAACACAACTTGGATTTTGCGAATTATTATTAGTACGATAATAATGTCAGTTTTAGGATTGATATTAAAAGGAATGATTTAGTCTTGTGAAATAGAACAATATAAAAGAAAGAGGGGAGCTCCCTCTTTCTTTTATATAAATGAGAAGCTATAAATTTTCCGTTTCCTTTTCCTTTTCATCTGCATATTTTTCCTCTAAAGAAATTAATAGAGGAATGGATACAGTTACTAGAATGATTAAAGTAGTTATAAAAGATTTAGAAAGAGAAAAAGAACCTTCAATGAAAGGTGATAAAAACTTGAATGAAAGTATACTTGTTATTAAGGAAATTACTAAAAAGCTAAAAAGAGATATATTTTTATTCTTTATAGATGTCTCTATAAAGTCTTTAACACAGGTTATTACGACAAATATAGTTAATATGATAAGAGAAACAAAATAATGTGTTAAATTCGTCATACTAATAGTAGGGTCTTCTATTATGTAAGCAAGTAACTTAGATACTAATATTCCTCCAAACAATAAAATAATAAAAGCAAGTAATCCTTCCAATATATAAGTGCTGAAATTGTCTTTCTTGTTAAAGAGTTTATAGTTTAGAGTAGATTGGGTTATTTGAATTAGGAATAGGGTAATAATCCATACATAATATACAAATGGTAATTCTCCTGAGAATAGAGGAATTAGAAAGTTTACTACTGTCCTTAAAATTTCAATCATTACGAAAGTCCTCCTACTTGTTCAGCTTTATGACATTAGGAATATATGAGTATATCATTTTATAATTAGGTTTATAGATTCAAACTATTTCTAATTATTCCATAATAAGGTGGTTATATCAAGTAGTTATCTTCTATGGCGTGTATTAGTTGTTCACTAATATAGTTAATACTAGAAAAATAAAAGTAATATGTAATATAATTGAAAAAGTATATTTAAAAATCGATGTTAATATTACCCTCCTATAAGTATTAACATACGTAATTGAGGTGTTTTCTTTGTTGTTTTATGACCGGATTTCTATAATGGCCCCTCCTGTTCCGTAGCTAAGGAAAGTCTTTTTATTTCTGGGATTTTCAAAGTTATAGGAGGGTATGAAAAATGAAAAAAGTCTCAGTACCATCACTTTTGTTAATGATTGTTCTTGTCGCATTTCCGCAAATTAGTGAAACGATTTACACACCATCTTTACCAGACATTTCAAAGGCATTACAGGTAAGTAATAATGAGGTGCAGTTAACACTTAGTGTGTATTTTGCTGGATTTGCGTTAGGTGTATTTTTTATTGGCTGGTTATCAGATATAATTGGTCGTCGCCGGGCGATGTTACTTGGAATTGTCGTATATGGCGTTGGGAGTTTCTTGTGCTTTATTGCAAATTCCATTGAAGTTTTATTGCTAAGTCGTTTTATTCAAGCGTTTGGAGCAAGTGCAGGATCCGTGGTTACACAAACGATTCTTCGGGAAAGTGTAGATGGGCATAAACGCCATGTTATGTTTGCTCAAATTTCGGCAGTCATTGCTTTTACACCAGCGATAGGCCCGCTAGTTGGGGGCTTTCTTGATCAAATGTTTGGATTTAAAATAGTATTTTTAAGTTTAGTTGTTATGAGTGTCGGGATTTTTCTGTATACGTTTGTTTCTCTTCCTGAAACAAAAACGGGCTCAGTAACGAATAAAATAAATGTATTTTCAGTCTTGAAGAGGCTAATTACAAATCCGAAAGTAGTAACATATGGGCTATTAATTGGAGGAGCAAATGGTGTTTTATTTAGCTATTATGCAGAAGCGCCGTTTATCTTTATTGAATACTTTCAATTATCGCCTAGTATGTATGGATTTCTAGGAATTGTTGTAGCGTCTGCTTCTATTGTTGGAGCGAAAGTTTCGAAACGTTTACTTGCTACTTATAAACCAGAGAAAATTATATATATCGGTTGTCTCGTAATGACAGGAGGAGCTATCCTTTTATCTGTTATTACGTTTGTTGGATCAAATCCAAACATAATATATATGATTGGATTTTTAGTAGCGATGTTTATATTGCTATTAGGAATTGGAGTAGCATTACCTAATTGTTTAAGTTTAGCGTTAGTAGATTTTCAAGATGTCATTGGTACAGCAGGTGCATTGTTTAGCTTAGGGTACTATGTAATTGTAACGATGACAATTTGGGGAATGAGTCAACTGCATACAGGATCGTTAATGGTGATGCCACTTTATTTTCTGGTTATTGTAGTTATTATGATGGTGTTTACTAAAGTGTTTATTTTAGGTAAACAAACTTCAAAAGCAATTTAAATATGAAATGGTAAAAGGGTCTCATTAAAAATGAGACTCTTTTATATTTTATGCCTCAAAATTGGACTGGACTAAAGAAGTTAGTAATTTATTAATATATTAAATTTCTGATTGGTATATGAATCTAACGTTTGGGAAATCACGTTATCAACTATGAAGATTGAAGTACATGAGATGTGAAACCGAGGAAGAAATGCCATCCTTGGTTATTTATATTGTAATAATATTCATACCGGAATCATATTGAATAGATGTATTTTATTGTTAATTTAGTTAAAAATTAAGCAGGCTTATGTATAATAATTTATTGAAAAAATAATTGAATTTTTCAGATTAATGAATTAATATAAGGTAAGTAATTTTAAGATTTATAGAATATTGGAAGATGAAGGTTTTGAGAATTTTATTAGGAGCACAAAACGATTTTAGGATAGCTTTAAAGCTAGTGTAAAATGACGTTTGCTTCATCATTTTCAGGGCCGAAAGGAATTAGGGGAAAGCATCTTGTTTTAAAATGCGGCTATGAATCATCTAAGAGGGGGAAGTGAAGTGGCAAACAAAGAATTGAAAAGAGGTTTAGAAGCACGTCATATTCAAATGATTGCTTTAGGCGGAACGATTGGTGTTGGTTTGTTTATGGGGTCAGCCAGCACAATTAAATGGACAGGTCCGTCAGTAATGCTTGCTTATGCAATTGCAGGTATTTTTATCTTCTTCATTATGCGTGCCATGGGAGAAATGTTGTATATGGAGCCAAGTACAGGCTCATTTGCGACATTCGGTCATAAGTATATTCATCCGCTAGCTGGTTATATGACAGCGTGGAGTAACTGGTTCCAGTGGGTTATCGTTGGGATGTCAGAAATTATCGCGGTTGGAGCGTATATGCAATATTGGTTCCCGGATTTACCAGCTTGGATACCAGGTATAATTGCCATGGTCATTCTTGGTGCAGCTAACTTAATTTCTGTTAAGTCATTTGGTGAATTTGAATTTTGGTTCGCGATGATTAAAATTGTTACGATTCTATTAATGATTATTGCGGGATTTGGTCTTATTTTCTTCGGGATTGGTAACGGTGGAGAAGCGATTGGTATATCTAATCTTTGGTCAAATGGCGGTTTCTTTACAGGTGGTTTTTCAGGATTCTTCTTTGCATTATCACTTGTAGTTGGAGCATATCAAGGTGTGGAATTAATCGGGATTACTGCTGGTGAAGCGAAAAATCCGAAGAAGACACTTACAAGAGCAATTCAAAGTACAATTTGGCGTATTTTAATATTCTATATTGGTGCTATTTTCGTTATTGTAACTGTGTATCCGTGGGATCAATTAAGTACAATTGGTAGCCCGTTCGTAGCGACTTTTGCGAAAGTTGGTATTACGGCAGCAGCTGGACTTATTAACTTCGTTGTAATTACAGCGGCAATGTCTGGTTGTAATAGTGGTATTTATAGTGCTGGACGTATGCTTTATACGTTAGGGATAAATGGACAAGCACCAAAATATTTCACAAAACTTTCTGGAAATGGTGTACCTTTATTTGGTACAGTTGGCGTAATTATCGGTTTAGCGGTTGGTGTTGTATTAAGCTATATTGCACCGAAAAACTTATTCGTATATGTATATAGTGCGAGCGTACTTCCTGGTATGGTACCATGGTTCGTCATTTTAATTAGTCAAATTCGTTTTAGAAAAGAAAAGGGAGCAGAGATGAAAGATCATCCGTTCAAAATGCCATTTGCTCCTGTAACAAACTATTTAACGATTGCCTTTTTAATTATGGTATTAATCGGAATGTGGTTTAACGATGATACTCGTATTTCACTAGTTGTAGGTATTATTTTCTTAGCTATCGTTACAATTAGTTTCTATGCTTTTGGAATAGGGAAGCGAGCTCCGTTAGACGTTCAAAACAATAAAGAGATTTCAAGTAAATAAAGAAAAGGCTGTTCATCTGGAACAGCCTTTTCTTATTGTTGATATAATTTGATTTGTGATAGATATATTTGAAAAATCGTTGATATATTGTACGTTATGATAGATATGTTCGAAAAATCGTTAATATAATTTCACATACTATCTGTCACTATCATGATTAAAATTTCTCTAATACGATTTTCCCGATGGTACGTCCACTTTCAAGTAGTGCATGTGCCTTCTTTAAGTTTTCAGCGTTAATAGGTGTTAATGTTTCATTTAAGGTAGTCTTTAAAATGCCTTCATCTAGTAGTTCGCTTACTTTATTTAATAGTTCGTGCTGCGTAATCATATCGCCAGTTTCATACATTGCTTTTGTAAACATAAACTCCCAAACGAGTGTAGCACTTTTACTTTTTAAAATACCCATTTCAAGAGGGTGTTCATTTTCTACGATAGAGCAAATTTTGCCTTGTGGTTTAATAAGGTCACATATTGCTTGCCAATGTTGATCTGTATTGTTTAAGCAGAAAATATAATCTACATCGCTGAATCCAAGGCTTTGTAATTGCTCTTTTAAAGGGGCATGATGGTCAATTGTATGGTCAGCTCCAAGCTTTTTAACCCAGTCTATCGTTTCGCCGCGGGAAGCAGTTGCAATTACATTTAGTCCAGCCCATTTCGCCAGTTGAATTGCAATTGAACCGACACCACCAGCTCCGCCGATAATTAAAATGTTTTTAAATGAGTTCGTATCTTTTTTAGTATGATCAATGCCTAAACGTTCAAATAAACCTTCCCAAGCTGTAATCGCTGTTAAAGGAATTGCGGCAGATTCAGCATCATTTAACGTTTTTGGTTTCTTACCAACGATTCTTTCATCAACTAAATGATATTCACTATATGTACCTTGTCTCGTAATGCTTCCAGCGTAAAACACTTCGTCGCCTTCTTTAAATAACGTACAACCTTCGCCCGTTTGTACGACAATACCACTCGCATCCCAGCCGAGTATTTTTGCTATATCTTCTTTTTTATCTTTCGGAGAGCGAACTTTTGTATCAACTGGATTAACGGAAATTGCGTTAATTTTAACGAGTATATCTCTTCCTGTAGCAACAGGTCTTTCAACTTCAATATTAATTAAACTGTTTTCTTCTTCAATAGGTAAGTATTCATGTAAACCAATTGCTTTCATTTCTATTCCCTCCATTAAAGTAAGAGTCATTTACTCTTTTATTATAGATGGTGAAATGCCATTATGTAAAAAAGTACACTCTTTTTTATTTATGCTGGTATGAAAGTGTGGAAGGAGTTTATTTCTAAAAAGCAGAATTTTTTATTGTGTTACTTTATCTTAAATTAAATGTAAAGGTGGATACATAATGACAGTAAAAAAGCTTTATTTCATCCCAGCAGGTCGTTGTATGTTAGACCATTCTTCTGTTAATAGTACGCTCACACCGGGAAATTTATTGAACTTACCTGTATGGTGTTATCTTTTGGAGACGGAAGAAGGGCCTATTTTAGTAGATACAGGTATGCCAGAAATTGCGGTTAATAATGAAGGTCTTTTTAACGGTACATTTGTTGAAGGACAGATTTTACCGAAAATGACTGAAGAAGATAGAATCATAACTATTTTAAAGCGTGCAGGGTATGAGCCAGATGATCTCCTATATATTATTAGTTCACATTTGCATTTTGATCATGCGGGAGGAAATGGTGCTTTTTCGAATACGCCAATCATTATACAGCGTGCTGAATATGAGGCGGCGCAATATAGAGAAGAATATTTGAAAGAGTGTATATTGCCGCATTTGAACTACAAAATTATTGAAGGGGATTATGAAGTGGTACCTGGTGTTCGGTTATTGTATACACCAGGACATTCGCCAGGGCATCAGTCACTGTTAATTGAGACAGAAAAATCCGGTCCGATATTATTAACGATTGATGCATCTTATACGAAAGAGAATTTTGAAGATGAAGTGCCGTTTGCAGGATTTGATTCAGAATTAGCTTTATCTTCAATTAAACGTTTAAAAGAAGTTGTGGCGAAAGAGAAACCAATTATTTTCTTTGGTCATGATATAGAGCAGGAAAAGGGATGTAAAGTGTTCCCGGAGTATATATAGTGCAAAAAGTCATGAGCTCGCGTGCTCATGACTTTTTCGTTTAAATAATTTTTTTAAATAAATTATAAACTTTTTTTGAACTATCTTCGTTTAACTGATAGTACGTAAGGTTTACATCATCAGGAGTATCTTGCTGAGCAATCATCACTTCGCTGTTGTGATGATCAACTACCCATATGAAATATTTTTTATAAGTTCCATCTTCGAAAGTAATCCACATATCACAATCTATTAAATCTGATCCTTCCTCATCCAATGTTAATTTGCCTTTTTTTGCGGTATTCATACTGTTAATAAACGTTTTTAACTCATCTGTTTTTGTGAGAAAGATATCCTTTTTTGTTTTAATTGATTCGACATGTATATCTTTTATTTCCTGTTTTCCTAAAAAAACAGGAGGCTCATTTGGATCTCGGGAGCTTGAAATAATAGTAGCTTTCTTTTTCGGCTTATTTGCAGTATACAGATCTTGAATAGATTTTCCCGAGTTTACAAACCATACAATTCCAGAAATAATTAATACGCTACCTAACAATAAAATAATTTTTTTAATAGGATTTTCTCCTCTCTATTACTTTGTGTGAAGAGCTTTTCTATTAATATATGATAGGTAAGCGTAAAGTATTATAGTTGAACTTGGTTATGCTTCACAGTTTTTATCGGGCGATCTATGAGTAAATTGTAAGTGAGCCCAATTAATACGAAAATGCCACCGATAACTTTACCGATAGAGAGTTCATTTGTCAGGAAGAAATCAATAATAGTCCCCGCAAATAATTGTCCGATAAAGATGAGTAATGTTAAATAAAAGGCTGATATTTTAGGAGTAATATAGTTGGATAATGAAATAACGATAACGCCTACTAATCCGCCTAAGTACACGGCGATAGGAATAGATTGCAACGTATGAATAGGGATATACAATGAATCTGAACTGAAAATTAAAAATAACATAGAGAAAAATAATCCAGTAATATAATTGAAAAACGTGCCTTCCCAGTTTCCAATTTCCTTTGCTAAATTCGCGTTAATAATTCTAGCAACGACGATAGAAACACCAGCTAAAATAGCGATCGTAATATATAACATATTTTTGCCCCCATTAATAAATTGTCATGATAATAATCCCAGAAGAGATGAATGCTAATCCAACTAGTTTTTTCTTTTCAAACTTTGCAACTTTCATTCCTAATAAGCCGAAATGATCAATAACGATGGAAGCAATAGATTGACCGAGTAAACTTAATGCGATCGTAATAGAGGCACCGAGGACGGAGAAACTTATATTATTAAAAAGAACAGTGAATACTCCAATCGCTCCAGCGCTATATAAAAAAATCGGAATACCTTTATCGAAATGAATTTTATGTTTGTTTAAGATTAAAATGAAGATAACTGCAATTAAACCGACGAGGTGAATGACAACGCTTGCTGTATACTTCCCAATTAACTCGGATAAAATTCCATTCAATGGGAGCATAACGGCGATGAGCACACCAATAAAGACAGAAAGAAAGTTATACAATGTAATATCCCCTTTATATTTCATATTTGTAATGACTGTATCATGCTGAAATTGTGTATTGTTATGACATATGTCATAGTGGAAGAAGAAAATTTTAATTACAATGGGGATGAGTTGTAAAGGTGGGGGACTATGAAGAAAGTATGTAATTCTATTAAACTAGCAGAGTATATGAAGAAAAATAATATTGATTCATTTTTTAGTCATGATATGAAGCCATATATGGAACTTATATTTTTTAAAAAGAATGAGTTTATTTGTAGAGAAAATGAAGAAATAGAGTATTTATTTTTCTTCGTTGAAGGAAAAGCGAAAGCGTTTAATACATTAAGTAACGGGAAATCTGTATTGCTATGTTTCTATGATAGTTTGCAGCTGTTAGGAGATGTTGAGTTAATTCATTCTCAAAAGACTGCTTCAAACGTACAAGTAATGGCAGATTCATATTGTGTTGCTTTACCTTTAGGAAAAGTGAGAAATCAGCTATTTCATGATGCGAAATTTTTAAGATGTATTTGTGGATCGTTAGCACATAAGTTAAATCGACTTTCAAAAAATAGTACAATTAATTTACTATATCCACTTGAAAATAGACTTGCAAGTTACATGTTAGCAGCAGGGGAACGAGCGGTGCAGCACGGAAATCGAATTGTGTTTAGTGGGAATTTAACGGAAACAGCTGAATTGTTAGGAACGAGTTATCGGCACCTATTACGTACATTAAATATTTTTTGTGATAAAGAGATTATAAAGAAAAACAATGGTTGCTTTGAAGTAGTGAATGTGGATGTTTTGAGGGAATTGGCTGCGGATGTTTATAAATAGGAGATGAAGTTATAAATGATTACACCTATATTTAGAATTTTTGATATTGAAAAAGCAAAACTATTTTACATAGGTTTTTTAGGATTTAAACTGGATTGGGAACATCGGTATGAGGAAAATATGCCATTATATATACAAATTTCGTTAGATGATACTGTGATACATTTATCAGAACATCATGGTGATGCCTCACCAGGTGGTACGATTCGGATCAAAATAGATGATGTAAAGGATTATCATTCTGTATTATTAAGTAAAGAATATGCTTATTCGAAGCCGAATATAGAAAAAACACCTTGGGGTACAATTGAATTAACTGTGATTGATCCGTTTTTAAATAGAATTATATTTTATGAGGAAAAATTGTCGGAGTAGAAAGGATTCATATACAAATATTCATGGGTTAAGTAGTGTAGTTACGTGGTAAATGTAATGAAGAGTAGTTCATAAAGTAGTGAACTGCTCTTTTTCATGTTGTTAAACAGATTGAATTATTGAAAAATAAATCGTATGATAAAATACATGAACAAATGAGCATATATTCATTTGTTGTAAGGAGGAGGGAAAAGATGTTAGATGCAATCATTGTTGGAGCTGGTCAAGCGGGATTGACAATAGGATACTACTTGAAGCAGGCAGGATATAATTTTTTATTACTCGAGGCAGGAAACCGAATTGGTGATTCATGGAGAAATAGATATGATTCTTTGCGGCTCTTTACACCGAGTGAATATAGTAGTTTACCAGGTAGGATATTAAAAGGAGCAAGGAATGAATTTCCACATAAAGATGAAATTGCAACTTATTTAGAAGAATATGCAAGACATTTTCAATTACCGGTACAATTACAAACGGAAGTTCTAAAAATAAAGAAAGAAAAAGAAATATTTGAATTACATACTCCTACAGAAATTTTACAAACGAAAAAAGTTATTATTGCATCAGGTGGTTTTCAGCAACCATTTATTCCCTCAGTTTCAGAAAATCTTTCACCACATATTTTTCAAATACATTCATCACAATATAGATCATCATCGCAAATTCCACAGGGGAAGGTACTTGTAGTAGGTGGCGGAAATTCAGGAATGCAAATCGCAGTAGAACTTGCAAAAACGCATGAAGTTACGGTGTCTATTAGTCATCCCTTAACGTTTTTACCGTTACAACTTTTTGGAAAAAGTATTTTTAATCTGCTAGAAAAAGTGGGTTTATTGTACGCTGAAATAAATACAAAGAGGGGAAGATGGTTTCAGAAGAGAAAGGACCCTATTTTCGGTTTTGAAGGTAAGAAACTTATTCGTAATGGAGCAATCAAACTACAAGAAAAAGTAGTAAGTGCATCAGGAAATAACATTATGTTTCAGAATGGTGATATTTATAGTGCAGAAAGCGTTATATGGTCAACTGGTTTTGTTCAAAATTATAATTGGATTGAAATTGAACAGGCAGTGAATGAGAAAGGGTTTCCTAATCATATAAAGGGAGTTAGTCCAGTAAGAGGATTGTATTATATCGGATTGCCGTGGCAATCTCAAAGAGGCTCTGCGCTTATTTGTGGTGTAGGAAAGGATGCAGTATATTTGCTTTCTGAAATCAAAAAAATAGATCAGTAGCAATAACTACTGATCATCCATATGTACATGAATTAGGAGAGGTCAAACATTTATTAACTTTATTATAATAGATTTTCATAGAATTAAAAACTGAAAATTCAAATTTCATGTTGAGAAAGTTTTTTGTATCGAAATATATGAAAAAATAGGGATTTTCATCCCACATTAACGGACAGTAAGGCCTCCACTGATTAAAGTTTCACTTTATTAAAAGGAAAAATGATATTTATATTTTAGTAAATTATGATATAGTCTAAATAAGTGTGTTTTTCCATAAATGTAATTATTTTCATTGTAGTTTCGTTTATATAAGGGAAGGAGAAGTAATTATGAAGTTTGATGATCAACGCTTACTAGGAGTCCGATTAGGTTCTGTACTTGTGACAGAGGAAAATCAATATTTAGTAATTAAGAAAAAAGATCATTATGCACTATTAAATATACATAATTTAGAATGCACTCATGTTGAAGTGCAGTTAGAACATTTGGAAGAAATGTTACATGAAGATTTCCAGGAAAGTATAACGGAGATTATCGCACCAGAACATATAAAAATTGTTGCGAAAAATGTTATATAGATAAAGAAGCTGGAAGGAACAGCTTCTTTATTTTCATTATAAGGATAACGTTTTTACAACCTCACCAATGATCCCTTCCATTTGATGAACACCTAAATCGGAATTGGTCATAATAACAGCGCCATTCCCGCAGTATGGATAACAAACCATCATACATTGAAATCCGACGCCCCATCCGAGTGAATAAATCTGTAATTCTTCATTAGAATCATCTAGAAAAACACCTAATCCAGTCCATTTTGAGCAACCTTGAGGAGAAATCATGTCTAGTACTAATTTTTGAGAAAGTTTTAGTTTGCCCTTTCCTTGTAAGGAATGAATGATTTCAATGACTAAAGCTGATAAGTCAGTGAAATAAAACAAATGAAAGTTAGTAAGGGGGAACATTCATGGAATTCTGGATGGTTATACCGATAGTAGCCTTTGGATTCATTTATATCGCTGAAAAATTAACTACAATTGAAAAGAAAAATGATGCGCGTTTAAAGAGAATTGAAGATAGATTACAATTAATTACGAAAGAATTGGGAATTGTAGAAAGAGAACCTGAAATTAATAAAGAACTACGCCAGCTTGTAGAAGAAGGCAAAAAAATTACAGCAGTTAAGAGAGTAAGAGAAGCTTTTGGTTTTTCCTTACTAGAAGCGAAGCAATATGTTGATAAATTATAAAAAAGATCACCCATTTGGGTGATCTTTTTCACTGCACCATGCGTGTATTTACATAAGCCGCGATTATAACGTGTCCAATTATAATGATAGGAAATAAGATTTTGGCATTAGGAGTAGTGAAGACACTACCGATTGTCGCAATGACACCAGCAATTAAATTATAAAGACCTACTATTTTTGATAGTGTCACTTTATCAAGCACGCGGCGTTCGTTGAATCCTGATAAGAGGCAAGTGTATTGTTTTACTCCGATGAAATAAGCTAGTGCAAATGAAATGATTGCTACTATGAATAATGATGGTGAAGCGAAGAGAGTCATTGCAAACACCTCCGTTAATGGGCTATAAATAAATTATAGTCTGAATGTTATAATTTAACAAAATACAATTTTGATTTTAAATGTAATAGAAAAATGGAGTATTTGTAATGAGGGGAGATTAAGTATGAATATTGTGGAGTTTCAGATTGGGATGACAAATTAACGAAGGAACTAATAGAAATGGTAGAAAAGAAATTTCAGAAGCGCGTAACGGATTTCATTATTACACATGCGCACGCTGATCGAATTGGCGGAATAAAAACGTTGAAAGAAAGAGGTATTAAAGCGCATAGTACAGCATTAACTGCAGAATTAGCAAAGAAAAATGGATATGAAGAGCCGCTTGGAGATTTACAAACAATTACGAGTTTGAAGTTTGGCAATACAAAAGTAGAAACGTTCCATCCAGGGAAAGGACGTACAGAAGATAATATTGTTGTTTGGTTGCCACAATATAAAATTTTAGCTGGAGGCTGTTTAGTGAAATCTGCGGAAGCAAAAGATTTAGGAAATGTTGCAGATGCATACGTAAATGAATGGTCTACATCGATTGAGAATGTGCTGAAGCGATATGGAAATATAGATTCGGTAGTACCTGGTCATGGAGAAGTAGGAGACAGAGGATTACTTTTACATACATTGGATTTATTAAAATAAGAAATTGTAGAAATACAAAAGAGAGGAGAAATAATTTTCTCCTCTCTTTCTTCTAACTATATTTAAATGCTGAATCTGTCGATTACGCCAGCATGTATTACTGAGATTTTAATTCCAAGTATACAAATACTAGAACTGTCATAATTGCTATAACAACGTAAGTAGCATCAAGCATTATAAGTGTTTTTAAAGTTTCAGTCATTCTAATTCACCCCTGTTATAAAAATATAACATGATCTTTTTATTGATTAGATAAGAGATCATAAAGATAAAATGTATATGAAATTTCTTAAGTAGTTTCTATATAAATATATCATATAAATAATGTAAGTAATGTTAAGATAGTGTAAATGTATTGTAAATAAAAAGCTTTACAATAAAGGCTTTAATAAAAAATGATAGTTCCTTAAAATAAAAAATACGCTATTCTTTCTATTGAATGATAGAAAAGGATGGCGTTTTTGTATGTCTATTTTCATATGTGATGAATTGCAACTATTTGTATAAGGGTTCAAAAAATTTTCGTTGTATATATTTCTCCAAATTAATTATTTAGCTATTTAAAAGTATCGAAAGATGTGTGCACACTAATGTACATTTTTTAGTGTCAATAAAAATATTATGTCAACAATATGAACTGTCACAAATCTTTATTTATTATTGTGATTGATATCACATCACTTTTTTTCAATGGGTATTATGCTTAAGGTGTAATAAATGATTGGGAGAGGGTGGGATGATATGTTTTGTTATCAATGTGAACAAACGCCAACAGGCGGATGTAAAGTGATGGGTGTTTGTGGTAAGAATGAAACGATTGCGAGTTTACAAGATACGATTGTGTTTGGGCTAAAAGGAATTGCAGCTTATCGCACACATGCTGCTCAGCTAGGGTATACGGATGCATTTGTAGATGCTACAACACAAGAAGCTTTATATATGACATTAACAAATTCTAATTTTAACGAACAAGAGCATATTGATATGGCTATGAAAGTTGGGAAATCAGCTTTACGGGTGATGGAGTTATTGGATGAGGCACATACGAATCATTTTGGTGTGCCAGAACCTGTACAAATTACACAAAATTGTGTAGAAGGTAAAGCAATTGTAGTTACGGGCCATAATTTATTTGCATTAGAAGAACTATTAAAGCAAACAGAAGGAAAAGACATTAATATTTATACGCATTCTGAAATGCTACCAGCACACGGATACCCGCAGCTGAAAAAATATAAACATTTAAAAGGAAACATCGGTAAGGCATGGTATGATCAAAGACGCCTTTTTGAAAAATTTACTGGTGCCATATTAGCTACAACGAACTGTGTTATGCCAATTAAAGGCTCGTACTCTGATCGATTCTTTTCATATGACATTGCAGGTTTAGAAGGTGTACAAAAAATTGAAAATGATGATTTTACAAAGTTAATTCAAAAAACGCTAGAACTTCCAGAAGTACATATGGAGTCGGATGAACAGTTAGTGACAGGGTTTCATCATAATACAGTATTATCATTAGCTCCAGAAATTATTGACGCAGTAAAAAAAGGGAAAATAAAGCGTTTCTTTGTTATCGCCGGTTGTGATGCACCGGGAAAAAGCGGAGAATATTATCGTGAATTAGCAACGTCACTTCCGCCAGAAACGGTTATTTTAACAACTTCTTGCGGGAAATTCCGCTTTAATGATGTGGATTACGGTGTTGTACCTGGTACGGAAATTCCGCGTTACATTGATTTAGGACAGTGCAATAATTCAATTTCTACAGTGAAAATAGCGGCTGCTTTAGCTGATGCTTTTCAATGTGAAGTGAATGAATTGCCAGTAAGTATTGTCCTATCATGGTTTGAACAAAAAGCGGTTGCCATTTTACTAGGGCTATTTAGTCTTGGGATTCAAGATATTCGCATCGGTCCAAAGGCTCCTGAATTTATTTCAGCTGGCGTGCTTGATGTATTACAAGAAACATTTGGTTTAAAACTAATTACAAATGCAGCAGAAGATATGGCTATGATGTTATCGTAACGGAAAAGATGTTTTCACTTAATTGTGGCTTTATAAATCATTTGTATGTGTGTGAGTAAACGTACATACATACAAATGATTATTAATAAAGAAAATTTGCTATATCTATAAATTTTATAATTTTATAAAGCTTTTAAAGTGTAACACCACATGCCCATCACCTTAAGATTTTAAGTATCCCCAAAACGAAATTTTTACATGAATATCTATAATTTCACCTCTTTTTCATTTGATTTGAAAATAAGCTTTCTATTTTTAAAAACCAACGATACCACCTCAAATTATATGAATAAAATCCATTCATTTATTAGGAAAATGGATTAAAAATAATAAGGTAGACTAAAAAGTAAAATATTATTTATGATAATCATTCTTTTATAAAATTCAAATTGGAAATAGCCCTACTCATTTTCAAAATGGAGGGGCTTTTTTTACTGTAAAATCAATATCTGCAGCTTATTTTTGTTGAAAAAATTCTCATTCTTATTTTGATAGTGATATGGGTACATATACATGCACATCAATCTTTTATTATGAAGTAGCCCTTGAATATATTGTTTTTTATTGACAGACATAAAAATGATTTATTTGCTGTATTGATAATTTATAGACGTTATAATAAAATGTTTATGTATATGTAAACTTAATTTATTTTTGTTTGGTTTCATTGGGAGGTTAGGCAGTGTTAATAACAATAAAATAATGGATATATCACCTGCAAAAAGAATGAAACCAATACGGAGAAGATGATTTCGTTAAAAATTCGAAAAATAAGCGTTATTAGCTCTTGAAGAAAAATGACTAGAAAAATTACAAGCATATGGAAAATAGGGTTATACAAAAAGTCTTAAAGGGGGACGGAATTATGGAGAAAAGAAAGTATTCAGTAACACCACAAGATCGAATGAATTATGTATTAGGTCTTTATTCTGCAGATCAACAAATTAATGCAGTTCTTTATTTTCCTGTAGGTATATCCAAGGAAATACTTGAAGAATCAGTAAGGATAACGTTGCAATTGCAACCAGTTTTGAACAGCCGGTTTGTAGAAAATGATATTCCTTACTGGAAGGAACATTCATCTGACACTAACTCATCTATTTGCTTTTTTGCAGAAGGAAATAATCAAGAACTTGAAATAATGGCAATAGATTTTATTAAAGAACCTGGTGATCGTATACAGGGGCCTATGGTTCAAACGAAATTATTACGGGGCACTACAACAGATATGTTAGTTGTGAAATTATCTCATCTATGTTCAGATGGTGCAGGAGTCAAGGAATATATTAAATTGCTTGGAACAATATATACGCACCTTTCATTGGGACGGTCTAAGAAGCAAATTATAAAGGAATTTGATGAGGGAAATGAGAGTTGTCGAGATCAATCACATGTATTCAAATACGCTGGAATATCGGACATAAAAAGTGCGTATCGTCCTAACCAAGAACAACAGGCATCGTTATGGTCTTTTCCATCTCAACCTAACAAAAATAAATTTCCCCAAATGTCCGTACGGCGATTGAGCCATGAGCAAACTCTACGTTTAACCCAATGGACAAAAGCACAACAGGCTACCTTGAATGATGTAATCATGACTGCATACTTCCGAGCTTTATCACATTTCACTGTGTATGCAGAACCTCGCACTGCAGAAAAAATGATTGGCTTGACAATTGATTTACGTCGATATCTGCCTAATAATACAACTGGTGCTATTTGCAACTTATCCGGTATGGAAATGTCAGTGATTAAAATGGAAGACGATGAAACATTTAAGCAGACTCTTGTTCGAGTTAAACAATCAATGGATAAAATAAAGTCTCAAAATCCAGGTCTTTCTTCAGCAGCAGGAATGGAGCTACTGGCAGAAATGAAGCTATCTACAGTGAAGGAAATGTATAATCAGCAATATGAAGAGGCTGTACAGATGGGGATGGCGTTGCCATTACTGACAAATTTGGGAGTGATCGCTGAGGAACCTATTCAGTTTGGTCAAATTCAAGCTGAGGACGGGTATATGGCATCGCCTATTATGTATGCACCATTCTTTTCAATGGGAGTAAGCTCTTATAATGGAAGACTTACATTTACGATTGGTTATCATGCGCCGGATACATCAAAAGAAAAGGTAGAAAAATTTTTAGATAGTGTTGTGAATCAACTATCAGAAATAAAATAAAAGAGAATATAGAGAACAAATTTCTAACAGAATTGTATTTTAGGGGCTCGTATCATGTACGGATAATCTCTGGGAATTTTCTCTGACCGCACTTGCCTTTATGCTTTATATGCAATGGGAATGGTAGTGAGAAACAATTTGTATCGTGAAAAAACATGATATATCGGTATGAAAACAATAAAGCAGAGCTGATTTAAATTACACTTTGAATCAGCGCTGTTTTACTAGTTTGACGGCCCTTACAACAAAAAAAGGAGACTGTATCCGGTTAGGGTAAAGCGGATTTTTAATTTTTTTGAAAATAAAGTTGACATCCACAACTACTTAGTCATACAATGTAGTTGTAATAAGTAATACTGAATAGTGTAGTTTTACTCAAAAGCTATTCAGTAAAAATTCGCCTTAGTACTCTGTAGTACTGAATATAAGCCAGACAGAATAGGGGGTAAAGGAGGATCAGGACATGGAAAATTTAACTGAAATGCTGAAAGGTTCACTGGAAGGGTGTGTACTGGAAATCATTAGTCGCCGTGAAACGTATGGCTATGAGATTACCCGCCACCTGAATGATCTTGGGTTTACCGAAGTTGTAGAAGGTACGGTGTATACTATCCTCGTACGATTAGAGAAGAAAAAGCTTGTGAATATTGAAAAGAAACCATCAGATATGGGGCCTCCTCGTAAGTTTTATTCATTAAATGAAGAAGGCCGCCAGGAGCTTGAATTGTTTTGGGAAAAATGGGATTTTGTATCGTCAAAAATTAACGTCTTGAAGTCAAAATAGGTTCATAAGATAAAATGTTCTGGCCGATACTTTGAGAATTTCTTGTTCGGCTTTATAAAAAAGGAGGAAAATAAGATGTTAGAAATGTTCAAAAAGTTAATTGGTGATAAAAAAGAGTACAAAATGATGATGGCACGAGTTGAGGCTCTGCCAGAGGACTACCAATTTGTATTTAAGAAAATTCAAAACTACATGTGGAATTTCTCAGCGGGTAACGGGATGGATATGTTACACATACAGTATGAATTAATCGATTTGTTCGAAGCGGGTGCAGCGGAAGGAAGACAAGTGCTTGACATTACTGGGGATGACGTGGCTTCCTTTGCTGACGAACTAGTGGCAAACGCTAAAACGTATGTCTCCAAGTATCGTGAAGATTTGAATGAAAGTATTATGAAGAAATTGAGAAAAAAATAAATGCAATTAGTAATACCGACTGATTAGCTGGTTACAAATGTGAATTGCCGCCATCGCTATTCAGTTATATTTTTAAACCAGTACTAAGTAATACAGATTATCAGTGATACTAAATAGAGGGTGTATGTAATCTAATTCTATAAGGGGGAAAAAGTATGAGCAATGCAGCAATTTCTATAAAAGGGTTAAAAAAATCTTTTAAAGATAAAGAAGTCTTAGAGGGAGTGGATTTTGAGGTGCAGCGTGGCGAAATTTTTGCGCTGCTAGGCTCAAATGGAGCGGGAAAGACGACAACGGTCAATATCCTTTCGACGTTAATGAAACAAGATGATGGTGAAGTGAGTATTTGCGGTTTTGACGTCCAGCGACAACCAGATCATGTTCGTCAAAGCATCAGTTTGACAGGACAGTTCGCAGCTTTAGACGGCATGCTTACTGGAAGGGAAAACTTGATAATGATCGCTAAGTTACGTGGTGTTTCCAATCCCGCACAAGTTGCTGATAATCTACTTGCAAGATTTAGCCTGACTGATGCGGCCAACCAGAGGGCAGACCAGTATTCAGGCGGGATGAAGCGCCGACTTGATATCGCGATGAGTTTGATTGGGGCGCCAGCAGTTATTTTTCTTGACGAACCAACGACTGGACTTGATCCGGAAGCGCGGATCGAAGTGTGGGATACCGTCAAGGAACTTGCCGGCAGCGGCACAACGATCTTGCTCACTACTCAGTACTTGGAGGAAGCGGAACAACTGGCGGACCGTATCGCTATTTTGCATGGCGGAAAAATTATTACGACAGGTACTCTTACTGAACTGAAAGAGATGTTCCCGCCAGCAAAAGTAGAGTATATCGAGAAGCAGCCGACGTTGGAAGAAATTTTCCTTGCGATTATCGGTAAAAAGGAGGAGATGTAAATGAAAAGCAAAACAGGGGTATTACTAGGGCGCTTAATGCGCAATATTATGCGTAGTCCGGATACAATTATTACGGTAGCAATTACACCGATTATGATGATGCTATTATTTGTTTACGTATTTGGCGGGGCTATAAAGACAGGAACGGATAACTACGTTAATTATTTATTGCCGGGAATTTTGCTAATGGCTATCGCATCCGGTGTAGCTTACACTTCCGTGCGACTATTTACGGATGTAAAGAGTGGGCTGATGGCACGTTTCATTACGATGCCTATTAAGCGCTCATCGATATTGTGGGCTCACGTTTTAACCTCTTTTGTTGCTAATGTACTTACTATCGTGGTGGTTATTCTTGTTGCATTATTAATGGGTTTCCGTTCCAGTGCTAATATTCTAGAGTGGCTCGCGGTAGCTGGAATACTTGGGATGTTTACGCTGGCGCTAACATGGCTAGCTATCATTCCAGGATTGAAAGCGAAGTCTATGGAAGGGGCGACTGCTTACTCGTACCCGCTAGTTTTTCTTCCATTTATTAGTTCGGCCTTTGTGCCTACCGAAACGATGCCAAAAATTGTTCGTGCGTTTGCAGAGAATCAGCCTGTAACTTCAATCGTGAATGCGATTCGTGCTCTTTTATATGAAGGAACTGTGGGTAACGATATTTGGATTGCACTCGCTTGGTGCGTAGGTATAATGGTCATCTCTTACTTTTTCGCCAGTAAAGCATTTAAACGTCAGTTAGGGTAAGAAACGAGATAAACGAAACCTTCAGGAATAATATATATTTAGAAAAGCACGGGAGATTTTCCGTGCTTTTATTATTTATCATGCTCTCATTGTAGTAAATGAAATGGTATTTAAAAATAGGATAATTATCCAGTGATAAAGCTTAATATTTGAGGCTCACTGCTTATGGAATGTATAAGCACACTCGTTTTTGTAAATCTGCTAATACTTCATCGGGTATTTCTTTGATTTTAATATCCTTCCCTAGAAAAAGCAGCCAATTTATTATTTCCATCACTTCATCGGGATTGTTAACATTGATAAAAGTTTTTAAAATGGCTGTGGATTGGTAAGGATTAGTATAAGATATTGAAATTTTTAAAGGATGGTATTTTTTGAACTGGGCAATTGCTGTCGGACCAAGTTCAAATACAAGGTTAATTGCTTCGTCCTTCTTACTTAGTTTTTCTAAAATCTTTTTCTTATTTAGCCTTTTGTTCGTCGTGTATGGTTCGATATTAATGAGATCATCGACAGGAAACATCATCTTCTTTTCTTCTTTTAAGTCAAACCCTTCAATGATCCAATGGCTTTTTTCTTGATAAAGGTGCAATAGATAAATTGGATAAGACTTGATTTCTTCATCTTCTTTCATAGTAATCAATAAATGGTTATCTAAAAGAAGGATTTGAATGAGTTTTTCTAACATAGGATGGGGGAGATCAGAAAGCTCAAGTAGATCGGGATTATAAGGATTAGTCCCTTGGAAAAGCAAGAGTTGATTTAAAAGAACGAGATCATCTTGCTGGGTTTCTGAGATGAGTCCTAGTAGTTTTTCGGCTAAAGATTGACGACTCTTTAGGTAGGGAAGTTGTTGATTCCTCGTAGCCATAAAGGCAATAAAAAGAGCTTTCACTTCATTATCAGTAAAGCGAACAACGGGCAGGATAGAGTTGTGCATAACAAAATATCCCCCGGTCCTCCCAACTTCAACGACAAGTGGCATTCCCATAGCTTCAATTTCTCTAATGTCTCTAATAGCTGTCGACCGTGATATGTTAAATTCTTGTATAATTTCAGATATTGTAAAGTGGGAGCGGTTGTTGATATACCGCATAATTGTATTAATCCGTTCAACTTTTTTCATTTTGGTCTCCTAAACAGTATCATTTTTTGACATGGTTTAAAGGTATTATAAACGTATCAGATGAAAAGATAAATCATTTGAATCATTTTAAAAGAAGGAAGGTTTTGAATATGAAGAATTATACGATTGAAGAAAAAGATAGCTTTATTGTGTTAGGTATTGGAACTGAAATTAAGAGTGACTATACAGACTTTGCTGGGATAAATAAAGAAAAGGAAGACTTTTGGTCGGCTGTTAAAGAAGATGGAAGGCTGGACACTTTAAAAGCTTTAGCTACAAATGAATACATTTTTTCCGTGAGCGAAGCGGTGAATAACAAAATGATGTATTATGCGGGTGTCATGACAGAAGCACAAATAGAAGAAGAATCTAGAGTGATTCAGTTTCCGAGGGGAGAATACTTAGTAGTGAAAGGGGAAGACAAAACGGCTAAAGAGCTAAGTAATAAGCTTACTGGCATCGCCTTCGGTCAAGCTTTACCAGAAGCAAAGGATTTTGCCTATGTTGGTGGACCGAATACAACGGTTGAGATGGGACAGAGAAATGGCCTAGTATTTGGTGAAATGTGGATTCCGGTTGTTAGGAAGTAAAGTGATAAAAGGTGCGAATATGGAAAGTAGAGGCTAATGATCTTGTATTGTTGGCCTTTTTGAAATGAATATAATATTCATATACTGCTACACAGTATGTTCTGATAAAATGGAATAAAAGGGAATTACTGTAAGGTGGTGGGGAGAATAAAAAAGGCTATTTGAGCTATTCATAGTAACGTTTGTTTTTCTATTCCTTCATGTAAGTACATTTACTAATGAAAGATTTAACGATAAATTGGGATCCTTTACTTTCATTGTGCTACTTCTTATGCTTTCTATTTACACTGCATTTATAGAAAAGTATTTTGATGATATACAAAAGTGGATTCGAAATATTACATGTTGCTTTGCTTTATTCGTAGTGGTTTTAGTAGCTCTATGGATAGGTTATTTTTAGTCCTTACTTAAGAGAATGAGAAATATGTGATTACACTACATTCGATTCGATAATATGACTTAGCTGCATCGGTTTATATTAATCTTTTCTCTCCTCAATCATGATAAAATGTACAAAATGAGAATCCAATTTAATAGATATTATAAGAAAACCATCAATTTGATTATCCTTTTTCAAATTGATGGTTTTTATTTTTGAAATAAATATGTATTTTTTAAAAAAATATTTTTTGACCCCCATAAAACTATGTATTCCTCCGAATATGTATAGTGAAGAAAATAAATAGAAGAAAAATGACTATGAAAGAATATAGAAGCATTAATAAATTTACTAGATTAAGTGGGCATCCGAAATAAAAGGATGAAATTACCAATGATATAGAGAAGAGTTATTCAAGGATTGCAGATAAAATAGAAAAAGAATAAGCAAAACGAACGGTAGAAAATAAGAAAGTAGATAAAAATTAAAACTTAACTTTTGTGCCGAGAGAAAAGGAAAATCATTAAGAAAACGTTAGGAAAAGTTAGAATCGAAAAATATAACTAACAGCAAGAAGACAAGACCGAAGAAAAGTACCAAGAAAATCTGGTTAAATGGTCACTTGTGTAGTGGCCATTTTGCTATTTGAAGGAGGCTGGGAGATTACAAGTGTTGAGTTTAGTAATGAAGATCTTAAGAAAACCGAAAATAGAAGATATCGTATGTAACATACAAAACAACGAAGAAGACAAAGAAGCGTTTATCGTACAGTATCAGCCTTTTATTAGAAAATCAATCTCATCTGTCTGCCGCCGATATATTACAGAACAGGATGATGAATATAGCATTGGATTGTTTGCGTTTAACGAAGCAATTGAACAGTATTCATATACAAAAGGAAAATCCTTTTTAGCGTTTGCTGATCTTCTTATAAAAAGAGATGTAATTGACTATATACGTAAGGAGTCTAAACATAACTTTGTCTTTTTAAAAGAAGATGAGCAAGAGGAAATGTTAGAAATGCAAGTATCGCTTACGGAGTATATGAAAGAGATGGAAAATAGTAACCGTAAGGAGGAAATTCTTCATTTTCAAAGTGTGCTAGCTGAGTTTAAAATCACATTCTCAGAGCTTGCTAAAGAATCTCCTAAGCATCGTGATACACGTGAGCACTTAATAGAAATTGTAAAAATTATTATAAAAGAAGAGGAAATGATGGAAGAGCTGTTCCGAAAGAAAAAGTTACCGCTTAAACATATAGAACCACGTGTTAGGGTAAGTCGTAAAACGTTGGAACGACATAGAAAATACATTATTGCAATGTGTATTATTTTTGCAAACAACTATACATATATTCTGGATTACATAAGAGGGGAAAAGCATGATGAATAAAGGAATTGTGATGGATATAAAAAAGCATAGCGTAGTTGTTTTAACACCAAATGGAGAGTTTATTACGTGTAAAAGAAAAGGGGATTCTTGCATAATCGGGGAGGAAATCTTATTTGATGAGCAAGAACAAAAAGCATCGCATTTTTCGATCCCTTCCTTTTTAAAACCTGCATCAATACTTGTTGCTTGTTTTCTATTTGCAGTGCTGTTTTTCTACAACCAACCAGAAGAAAAAGTATTTGCTTACGTCTCAGTTGATATAAATCCAAGTTTAGAGGTGAGCGTAACAAAGGATTTTCGTGTTATAGATTTGCAGGCTTGTAATGATGATGGAAGGCGTATTTTAAAAGAATTGAAGCAATGGGAAAATAAACAATTGCAAGAAGTAATACGTAGGATTATAAAGCAAAGTCAAGAGGATAAGTATTTAACGAATGATAAGCAAGTTATGCTAACAGCTGTTGCAAAGGACAAGGCACTAGAACCACAGTTGGAAAAGGCGATGAAAGAATTAAAGAAAGAATATGAGCTAAAACATATTACAGTTGAATATCAAAGTAGCACAATGCAAGTACGAGAGAATGCTAGAAAAGCTGGAATTGGCACAGGTGTCTATATAAAGCAAGAGAGTGAGAAGAACAAATCGCTTACGCCTCCTGCCACGCCGTCTAATCCGGTGGAAAACGAAGAAGAGATACAATTGCAGCCGGAGTCATCTCCTGATGCATCACCGGATTTGTCTCCCGTACAAGAAAAAAAATATGAGAAGCCAGAGCATAAAGAACAAAAGAAAACAGAAGAACAGCCATCGAAGCAAATAAAAGAAAACAATGGAAGAGGATCCCAGCAAGAAAATAGAGGGAATCAACAGGAGAATAACAGTAGAGAATCTCAACAGGGAAATAATGGGGACCGACAAGGGAACAATGGAAGAGGATCTCAACAAGGAAATAATGGGAATCAGCAAGGGAACAACGGAAGAGGATCTCAACAAGG
>NZ_JAKUFQ010000043.1:0-44461 GCF_022663475.1 Bacillus cereus group sp. BfR-BA-01382 | reverse complement strand
TTCTTCGTCCCTGCATAATTATATGCAAGGACGTTTTTTTATCCAATCATTTCCGCATCATATAGAAGAACCAACAATTACCGGTAATTTGTCACAAAATTCTAAAATTTAGAAGGAAATATACAATATTGGCGAATTTTATATAAAAAAGAGCTATTTCACATTACTTAGGAGGGGAAAACAATGGTTTCAAAAATTGAGTCTGTTCTTTTAACAATTTTTATCTTTTTCTGTATTGGTTTTAGTGTTATTCAATTAGAAGTTTCACCACACATCCCAATTTTATTTGGTATCGTTCTTTTATTAGCATTTGGATTCCTGAAGAGAATCTCTTGGTCTACTATGGAGAAAGGGATGATTAGTAGTATTTCAGCTGGTATTCCATCTATATTTATTTTCTTACTTGTAGGCGTATTAATTAGCGTTTGGATCGCAGCTGGAACTATTCCGACTTTAATGGTATACGGCTTCCAGCTTGTATCTCCAAAAATTTTCGTTCCAACTGTTTTTGTTGTTTGTGCAATTGTTGGAACGAGTATCGGTAGTGCTTTTACAACTGCTGCAACTGTAGGACTTGCTTTTATGGGAATGGGTACTGCCCTTGGATACGATCCAGCTCTTATTGCTGGTGCAATTATTTCTGGTGCATTCTTCGGAGATAAAATGTCTCCTTTATCTGATACAACAAACTTAGCGCCTGCTGTAACGGGTGTAGATTTATTTGAACATATTCGTAACATGCTTTGGACAACAGTGCCAGCTTTCATTATTGCTTTTATCGCATTTTTCATTTTAGGAAGCGGATCTGGTGGAAACGTTGATTTCTCAGCATTTATTAATACACTAGAAAAAAATGCAACGATTTCTATCGTTACACTTATTCCTATTTTATTACTGTTCCTATTCGCATTTAAAAAGGTACCCGCAGTTCCAACATTACTTGCAGGAATTGTGGTAGGAATTATTATTCTCTTTATTTTTAAACCTAGCACTTCTTTAGCTGATTTAATGAAAATTATGCAAGACGGTTACGTTTCTAAAACTGGTATCAAAGATATTGATAGCTTATTATCTCGCGGTGGCCTGCAAAGTATGATGATGTCAATTGCTCTTATTTTCCTAGCTCTTTGTATGGGAGGATTATTACAAGGAATGGGCATTATAGCGCAGCTGATGAATATTATCTCTAGCTTCGTAAAAACTAGTACACGCTTAATTATTTCTACTGCTTCAACTGCAATTGGTGTAAACTTCTTACTTGGTGAGCAGTACTTATCCATCGTTTTAACAGGACAAGCATTCGCTAATAAATACGATGAAGTCGGTTTAGAGCGTCGTAATTTATCACGAGTATTAGAAGATGCTGGTACAGTAATTAATCCACTCGTACCATGGGGTGTCAGTGGCGTATTCTTAACAAATGTTCTTAGCGTTCCAACATTCGATTACCTGCCATACGCAATCTTCTGTTTAGCTTGTCCAGTCGTAACCATTATCGTCGGTTTTACTGGATTCGGTCTTTCATGGAAAAAAGAAAAAGCAGTACCAGTTTCATAATATAACAAAAAGGATTACCAAATCGGTAATCCTTTTTATATTTCTCGACTATCTATTCGCTTTCTTTCTTCTAAATAACATAAGTAATCCCGCTCCAACAAACGCAAGACCAGCTCCAATTGTAGAAGCAATACTTGCACCTGTTTTCGGTAAATCACGTTCATCTTTTTCAGCTTCTTTATTTTCACTTACAGTTGTTGTTGTTTCTTTTGTATTTTGATCATCTGTTGTAGTTTGTCCAGATCCGGTATTATTTCCATCTTGCTTTGGTTCATTACCATTATTACCTTCTTCTGTTGGTGGTGTTGGGTTTTCTCCATTACCTGTTGGCGGTGTCGTTGGATTTCCTTCACCAGTTTCTTTATCATCATTCTTCTTCGTTATATCAATTGCATATTTAGCAAATTCATTTTCAGATGGTCCAACATATGAAATCTTTCCATCTTTCTTTATATACTCTTTTGCTTTTGGTGAAGAATCAAATGTTGTAATTAATTTATCTGCAACAATCGGTTTAAACGTCCAATTTTTATCTGCTGTCGGGTTAATAACTGGCGTTTCTTGCATATACTTTACAATAATTTGACGTGTTTCATCTTGCGATTGATATACAACTTCCCCTTTACTTACACCCGGGAACGTCTGGCTACTTCCACGATAATTATTTGTAGCAACGATGAACTCTTGATCATCAGCTACTGGTTTACCTTCATATGTCATATTTACAATACGATTCGTATTTGCATTTACAACTTTTCCATCTTTATCGTATTTCGGCGGTTGTGTTACATCAATTTCATATTTTAAACCATCTAAAATATCAAAGTTATATGTAGGATAGCCTATATTTACTAACGGCTGTTCTTCTGTTTTCTTTGGATCAATTTGATTAAACTGACCTGCAGACATTTCAAGCCATTCTTTCACTTGTGCCCCATTTACTTTTACAGCATATAACGTATTTGGATACACGTATAAATCTGCAACGTTTTTAATTGCTAACGTTCCAGCTGGAATATCAGTATAATATGCAGCACCGTTTCGGCCACCTGCTTTAAATGGTGCACCTGCAGATAAAACCGGAATATCTTTAATCTTTTCGTACTCTGGTTTTTTAAGTTCTTGTTCTACATACCATTTTTGCGCATTTGTCACAATTTGTACGGAAGGATCATCTTGTACTAATGAAAAATAACTATTAATTGGTGCTTTCGTTTCACCTACAGGTGTATTTACATATTCGATTGTCTTTTCATGTTCATCTTTAATTTCATTAACTAATTTTTGATCCGACTGTACTAACGGATTACCTTTACTATCAGCAATCTTACGAAGTGCTGGCTTAGGTTGATCCTTTTTTTGTACTTCCCATTTTCCGTTTACCTTTTTCAATTGCATATCAATAATACCTAAGTTACTGCCAAAAACGCCAGGCATTACAACTGGAACACCATTAAATATATCCTGCACTTCAGTATGTGAATGTCCCATTAATACTGCATCTACGCCAGGAACTTGTGTTGCTAAATGATATGATGCATTTTCCATTTTATTCACTTCTTTATATTCGCTCTTATCGACGCCTGAATGAGCCAATGCAACGATAATATCCGCACCCTCATTTTGCATTTTTTTCACCATTATTCTTGCTGTTGCGACGATGTCTTTCGCTTTTACTTTTCCTTCTAAGTTCGCTTTATCCCAGTTCATGATTTGTGGTGGAACAAATCCCATTACACCAATTTTCACTATTTGTTTTTGGCCTGCTTCATCCACTACTTCTTTCTTTAAAATATGATATGGTTTAAAATAATTTTCATCGTTCTCTTCCTTATCATCATGGTCAACTTTATATACATTCGAGTTAATAACCGGGAAATCCGTTTTTTCAATCACTTTGTTTAAATAATCTAAACCATAGTTAAATTCATGATTCCCAAGAGAGATGACGTCATACTTCATTAAATTCATTACACGATATAATGGATGTGTATAACTAGGATCCACACGATTCTTCGGATCTTTTATTTTATTCGCTACGTAATCCCCAAGCGGTGTCCCTTGTAATGCATCCCCATCATCAAATAGGACAGAGTTTTTCACTTCTTCACGTGCTTTATTAACGAGTGTTGCCGTTTGTACAAGTCCTACTTTATTATCTGTTTTCGTTTGATAATAATCGTAATTCATTAAGTTAACGTGAATATCTGATGTTTCTAGAATTCGTAAGTTAACTGTACTCTCCCCAGTGTTCTCATCTGCATGAGCTGTTGCTGGCATTACTTGCGGCGCTATAACACCAATCGCAAGAGTTGCTCCAGCTAGCATTTTTTTTGACTTTTTCACAAAAAATCCCCCTTATACAATTACCAAAAATAATGAAATGAATCCCTATCTGTCTCTAACCACATACCTTTTTTCTTCTATTAGAGACACAATTTTCATTTCACCCTGCGCTAACGAGTAGTCCCCTTAAACGCCCGATTGATGAAGACCATTAATTAATCGGAAATAAAGCTCCCACTAATTAAAGTTTCACCTTATCTGACATTATCATATATAAAGTTCTTTCCTATCGTCAATATTTTTTGACAAACTTCAACAAATTTTCTGTAAAGTTATTATAAACTTTTCATAAACATATAATATGCCCTTACATTGCTAATACTGCTGAATATGATACAATTACCAATTACAAGGAGGATGAATTTATGAAAAAAGTCATCTTAACAATTGTTTGTCTCCTCCTTCTGATCATTTCTTATTCTTATTTTGAAAAGAACGACGAGACAAAACAAAATGAATCTGAAGAAAAAACAGAAAAAACATCTGCCCCAAATTGGATTGATAAGCAAACAAATGAATCTTTTTATCATCTTGTATTAGGTGATTCACTCGCTAAAGGATATGGATCGACACAAGGTGGATTTGCTGAATTAGCTTCTAAGCAAATAGAAGCACAAATTCATAAACCAATTACAGTAGAAAACCTTGGGGTAAACGGTCTTACAACAGATCGTCTCGCTAAAAAAGTTCAATCAGAAGATGTAAAGGAAAAAATTAGAGCAGCAAATATAATTACAATTAATATTGGAGGAAATAATTTATTTCGTTTAAATCGTGATGTTGGTGTTATAGATGGTATAAAAATGTTAAATAAAGAAAAAGCCCATTTTGAAGCGGATATAAAAAGTATTGTAAAGACAGTTCGAGATCAAAATCCGGATGCTTTACTCATTCTCTCAGAACTCTATAACCCGTTACAACTCGATGACTCCATCGCAAGTTATGCAGATATGTTTTTAGATGGCTGGAATGAATCTGTTTATTCCATTTCCAAAGCAAATCAACCATCTATCGTTTTACCAATTCGTAAATTAATATCGAATGATAAAAAAGAGTTATTATTTGACCAAGTACACCCAAATGATAACGGCTATGCGATTATTGCCAATACATTTACAAAGCAAGTGTTATCCTACAAATATTAAAGCGACCATGAAACAATTCTATTTTTATAACATGTCTTTTTTGTTACAATGATAGTGGAAGGGGGCCTTTATATGGAATCACGCGAGTGGGAACGTATTGTTGATCATCTTCTTTCGCTAGTGCCTCTTTTTTATCGCAAATTTATGCTTCCTGGAGAATTTTCTTCTCAAAGACATATGCCGCCATCACATACACAAGTATTACTGCTTTTGCATGAAAACGGCACATTAGCAGTTTCCGAAATCGGCAAGCGGCTAGCGATTTCACGGCCTAACATGACACCTCTATTAAACAAACTTATTCAAGAAGAACTAATAGAGCGTCATTATAGCGAAAAAGATCGACGGGTCATTTTAATTTCCCTAACAGCTGAAGGGAAATTATTAGTAAATCAGTATCAGCAATTCATTTTAGACAAACTAAAAGAAAATTTCCAAACATTATCTGAGGAAGAGCGCGAAAAGCTCATTCATTCTCTTCAAACCATTCAAAATTTAATTTTGAAAACAAACGTATAAAGCTGCTTCTAAATAGAAGCAGCTTTATGATTCGTAATAGTTACCATAGTATACATTGGAATATGGCCATGTTGTTAAATATGGTTTTTTTTCCTGTGTAGGCTGTTGTTGTGGTATTTGTGATAATTGCTGTAATTGTTGTTGCCGATATAATTCGTATTGTCTACTCGTATCATAAACCCGATAATAATTTACATATGGATATACTTGAGGTACGTAATAATAATACATTATCCTCTCCTCCTTTTTCTTAAACATATTCAAAGGAGAAAATGAATGTGACATTGTTTATAATTGTACAAGTGGTTCTCTCACTCGTTTCTTCCTTTTCTTCAAGCGTAACTTACGGTTCTTTTCGTATAAATAATGCACAACGAAATACGAAATGAGACCAAACACAACTCCTAAAATCGTCATTCCAATTAATACATACACTTCACTTTGTAATAAGCTCTTTAATATCGTAAAAATGTGACTTGAAAACAAGTCCGATATCGTAAATGGTTCATGATGAATTTTCTGTACATGGAATGGATAAATCATTTTTCCTAGCGTATACGCAAGCGGAAATAAAAATACTGGGAGAAACGATATTTTCCCAATAATATTGCCAATAACTGCCGCAGGAAAAGATCCCTTTGCTAACCTGACGATTGGATAAAATATTACATATACGAGCGATGCCGTATAAATGACTAACATTTCTAAGCCGAATCCTATAGCAAACCCTAACGATACTTTCTTTGCGCCTTCTGGCGATCGAAGCAACTTATAATATTGAAACTTTAATATTCTCCACATCCGCTGAAAAAACGAATATGTTTTCTTAGTTGTTTTCACCCTCATCATCTCTTTAACTATATTTTTATATGTAGTATGTCCTTACACACTCTGAAAAACAAATTTAGTTTTCTCTTTTATTATAAATGATATCGAAATGGTTAACCAAATATACATCCGACATTTTAATATAAAAAAACCTCCCTTTTAGGAAGGCTCTTCTACATTTTTAAATAAACTCACTAATAACGCTTTTTGAGCATGCAATCGATTACCAGCTTGCTCGAAGACGATAGACTGTGGTCCATCTATAATTTCTCCTGTTACTTCTTCTTCACGATGGGCAGGTAAACAGTGTAAGAAACGATATGTTTGTTTCGCATGCTTAACAAGTTCGTTATTGATTTGGTAAGGTTGAAATAAAGAATATTTCTCTTCTTCGCCCTCTTGCCCCATGCTCATCCAAACGTCAGTATAAATGAAATCTGCTTCATTCACCGCTAATTCAGGATCATGCAAAACTTCAATTTCAGCTCCTGTTTCCTTGGCAATCGCTAACGCTTTTTTTACAATCTCTTCATTCGGTTCATATCCTACAGGCGTTGCAACAGTCATATGCATTCCGACTTTTGCACTCGCTAGCAACAATGAATGACATACATTATTTCCGTCACCTACGTAAGCCAATTTTATTCCTTTAAATGTATTTGTTTCTTCATATATTGTCATTAGGTCTGCCAATGCTTGACAAGGATGATGATCATCCGTTAAACCGTTAATAACAGGAATACTAGATTCTTTTGCAAGCTCTTCTACATCCGCGTGTGAGAATGTACGTATCATGATCCCGTCAATATACTGCGATAATACTTTCGCAGTATCTGAAACGGTTTCTCCTCTTCCCATTTGCATCTCTTTCCCACTTAAAAACATACCATGTCCCCCGAGTTGTACCATTCCCGCTTCAAAAGATACACGAGTACGAGTTGAATGCTTATCAAAAATAAGCCCTAATATTTTGCCTTGTAATAAAGGCTCTTGCTTATTCTTTTTTAAATATATAGCGAACTCAATTAAAGAAATAATTTCTTCTTTCGTTAATTCTTCTAGTGTTAAAAGATCTTTCGTATTTAATTTCGGTACTTGTAAAGTTGACATGAAACTTCCCCCTTATATGATTGATACGTTTTTTGTACAAACTACTTTTTTTATTATATATACTGCCTGTTCTAACTCTTCATTCGTGACAATGAGTGGCGGTAATAGTCTTATAACATTAGGGCCTGCTTGTAATACGAGAAGTCCTTCGTTTTCTAGTTGTTCTATAAAACTTGCAACTTCATGCTTACACTCAATCCCAATCATAAGCCCCTTACCACGTATATTTTGAATACATTCGACATGCTGTAATTCCTCTTGCAACTTCTCTAATACATACTCGCCTTTTTCTTGTACTTCTTTTAAAAACAATGGTCTTTTACTTACTTGCAATACTTCTTTCGCTGCAGCCATCGCGATGTAATTCCCGCCAAAAGTTGAACCGTGTGATCCTGCAGTAAACGACGTTCCGAGCTCTTTCCGGCCAATCATTGCTCCGACAGGAATCCCATTCCCAAGTGCTTTTGCAACGGTAACGATATCAGGCTCTATTCGCACTTGTTCATAAGCGAATAGTGTTCCAGTTCTTCCTATCCCCGTTTGTACTTCGTCTATAATAAATAAGGAACCGAACTTATTACATAATGTTTCAATCTCTTTCAAAAAAGATAGATCAGCAGGTATTACTCCTCCCTCTCCTTGAACTACTTCTACCATTACCGCCGCAACTTCTTCATTCATTACTTCCTCTAATGCTTTAATATCGTTAAAAGGGATATGTAAAAAAGATGGAAGTAACGGACCAAATCCTTCTTTTACCTTATCTTGGCCTGTTGCACTCATCGTTCCAAATGTTCTACCGTGAAAAGACTGCTGGCATGTTACGACGAGAGATTTTCCAGTATGCTTACGTGCTAACTTTAAAGCCGCTTCATTTGCCTCTGCCCCACTATTACAGAAAAACACATAATCTAATGCTCTATTTTCTGTTAATAATGACGCAACTTCTTCTTGTAAGCTGTTTGTAAACAGGTTAGATATATGCCATATATCATCAAGTTGCTCTTGTACACCTTTGAGAACAGTAGGGTGACAATGTCCTAAATTACATACGCCAATTCCTGATGTAAAATCTAAATATTGCTTACCTTTATTATCAATAACTTTCGTTCCAGTTCCCTTTACAAACTCAATAGTTCTTCTGCCATACGTTTGAAAAAGATGACTCGTCATGCAATACTCACACCTTTCGTTACCGTCGTTCCAATACACTCTCCCGTAACCTCAGTAAAATCTTTTGTACCATTCACAATACTTATCTTTTGCACTCCCATTTTTAATGATGCTAGTGCCGCCTGTACTTTCGGAATCATCCCACCTGTAATAACACCTGTTTCTATAAAAGTTGCAATTTCAGATTCATCCGTTTCCTTTACCAAATTCCCTTCATGTAATATTCCATCTACATCCGTAATAAAAATCAGCTCTTTTGCCCCTAACGCGGCCGCAATCCCAGCTGCAGCATTGTCCGCATTTATGTTATAAATTTCATTACCATTTACCCCGATTGGAGCAATAACAGGAATATATCCCATATTTATTAATCCTTTTAATAAGGCTGTTTCTACATAACTTACTTCTCCCACATATCCTATCTCCTCGCTGACAGGTTGAACTTGAAGTAAATTACCGTCACACCCTGAACAACCTACAGCAAGTAAATTATGCTTTTGTAAATTCATTACGAGTTTTTTATTCGTACTTCCGCATAGCACCATTTGAACAACATCCATAACTTCTTTTGGTGTTACGCGTAATCCATCTCTTTTTTCTACGTTGATGTTACAATCTTTTAATTTGGCATCAATTTCTGGCCCACCACCATGAATAATCACCACTTTATACTTCTGTTGCAATTTCTTTATACAATCAAAAAACACAGCATTTAATTGATTCAACATACTACCGCCGCATTTCACTACAATATAATCGCTCATCTTCTCTCTCCTTATGTACGATAACAAGCATTTATTTTCACATATTCATAGCTTAAGTCACAGCCCCAAGCTGATCCTGTCTCTTCACCTAAGTGTAAGTACACATTAATGACTATTTCATCTTCTTGTAATCTCTCTTTCATTTCTTCTTCAGAAAATATTTGAGGCTCACTATTTTTTAATACCGATATAGATTGAAGAGTAATGTCAATTGTGTTCGGATGAATAGCTACTTCACTTTGTCCAATACTGCTAATAATTCGCCCCCAGTTTGGGTCTTCACCATGTATTGCTGTTTTCACAAGACTCGAACCGACTATTTGCTTTGCAATTTTTTTTGCCTCTTCATTCGTTTGAGCTCCTAGCACATTTACTTCTATTAACTTCGTAGCTCCTTCACCATCTTGCGCAATTTTTTTCGCTAAATCTTCACATACTTGCTGTAAAGCACATACGAAAGTTTCCCAATCTGTATGTTCCATATTTATCGGCCTTGTTTCTGATAATCCACTTGCCATAACGATGACCATATCATTCGTAGAAGTATCTCCATCTACCGTAATTTGATTAAATGTATGATTCGTAATTTCGGATAACGCTGTTTGCAATACGTCATGCTCTATATGAGCATCTGTCGTAATAAAACTAAGCATCGTTGCCATATTCGGATGAATCATCCCTGAACCTTTTGCAACACCCGCAATCGCCACTTTCTTCCCATCAATAATCATTTCATAGCAAGTTTCTTTCATTATAAGATCCGTCGTTAAAATTGCTTCAGAAAAACAATATGCTTCACTTTCTTCCTTCGTCGGTATAAGAGTTGCAACTCCCTTTCGGATTATATCCATCGGCAGTGGAACACCAATTACACCTGTTGAAGCTACTGCAACGTAATTTTCTTTCATCCCAAAATGTTCCGCCCCTAATGCGCGCATCTCGTATGCGTCTTGTAATCCTTTCATTCCAGTACAAGCATTTGCATTTCCACTATTAACGATAATTGCTTGTAACTTCCCTTCTGCCGTTATACTATCCTTCGTTACTTGTAAAGGAGCTGCTTGTATTTGATTCGTTGTATACACAGCGGCACATGATGCTGGTACATCACAAACGATGGCACCTAAATCCTTTTTCTCCTTTTTTAAACCATTTGCAGTACCAATTGCCGAAAAGCCTTTCGGCGTTACAATTGAACCATTTTCTAATTTTGTAATAGACGCTACTTTAATCATCATGTCCCCCTTATACATAAAGCGGCATATGTTGTAAACCTGTTGTCTCTTCTAGTCCCGCTATTATGTTTGCATTTTGAATCGCTTGCCCAGCCGCGCCTTTCATCATATTGTCTATAACAGAAACGACCGTAACTCTTTCAGCTCTTTCATCGTAAGCTATGCCAATATCACAATAATTTGAGCCTCTCACTTCTTTTGGACTTGGAAATTTCCCTTGCGTACAAATTCGGATGAAAGGCGATTGTTCATACGTTTCTTCATACAATTTTTGAAGTTGCTTTATTTCCATCTTTTGTTTTACTTTTGCATAAAGTGTAATCATGATTCCTCGAGATATCGGTATTAAATGTGTGCTAAATGTAATTGGCTGTGATCCACTATTCCATTCTGTAAGCATTTGCTCAATCTCTGGAACGTGCTGATGCTCATTCACTTTATAAATGTGCAAGTTATCATATAGCTCAGGAAAGTGAGTCATTGTTGTTGGTGTTTTACCTGCTCCTGATACCCCTGATTTCGCATCAATAATAATCGAATCTTCTTCAATCATGCCGCTACGTACTAACGGCGCTATCGCTAGCAATGTGGCTGTAGCAAAACATCCTGGGTTTGCAATTAAACTTGCCTTTTGAATCCCAGTCCTTTTCCATTCACTTAACCCATACACTGCTTTTCTAAGAATTTCTTCTTTCGCTGCTGGCCTTTTATACCACAGTTCATATGACGAAGGATCTATCATACGAAAGTCTCCAGATAGGTCAATTACTTTTAAACCTTCTGCTAATAACTTGGGAGTTAACTCCGCCGATACTCCTGCTGGGGTTGCTAGAAATACGATTTCTGCTTCTTTTCCTATCGTCTCCACATCAATTTCTTGTAACGTATGAAAAAGGACATTTCGAAGATGCGGATATACATTTGTTATACACTCACCAACTTGTGAAAAAGAATGGAGAGATGCTATCGAAAAATATGGATGTTGTTCTAATAAACGAATTAACTCAATGCCCCCATATCCAGTGGCTCCAATAATTGCGACTTTCATAAGTTCCTCCTCATATCGATTCTTTAAATTAAGTATGATTATAATATTGTATATTTATAGAGTCAATTAAATATTTATAAATTTTTAAATCTAAAAAAACTTAATTTTATTAGAAAAATAATATACTCAACCGAATTTTTATACAAAAATAGTGCATAGTAGTTTTTTTATTTCACTTCAAGTACAATAAAACAATACATACGTACATACAGGCGGGGAAAAATATGAACGAAAAATTAATTGAGAAAATGATTATAAAAAGTTTTCAACAATATCAATGCAGTCCAATATCAAAAGAAGATCAGGAAATGCTAGTGAAACATATTCAAACGGTGACTCATTCAAATATTGAAATTGATTTATACGAGGAAATTGAGGATATTGTTTATGATTATGTAACTGGAAAACAATAAAAAATAGGAGATTTCCATATGGAAATCTCCTATTTTTTACTTAATGATTTACCTGCTACATGTTCAAATAAACCTGGGAATAAAGCATAAAGTTTCGGGCCAATTCCCATCCACTTCGGTAAGTTTACTTCACGTTTTTTCGTGTGCATCGACTTTACGATTTGTTCTGCTACGTATGTTGGTTTTAACATGTAACGTCCCATATTCTTTACATATGTACCAGATTGATCCGCTATTTCAAAAAAGTTTGTATCTATCGGACCTGGATTAATTGCTGTAACATAAATATCTGTATTGGCTAATTCCATGCGTAAACTATTCGTAAATCCTAATACGGCATGTTTCGTTGCTGCATAAGCACTCGATTTCGGAGTTGCAATTTTTCCAGCAAGTGAAGCAATATTAATAATATGTCCTTCATTCTTGTTTACCATATAAGGTAGTACCGCTTTCGTACATGCTACTAATCCAAATACATTTACTTGGAACATATCTTTTACTTCACCCATTGACGCATCTTCAAACGTTTTAAAAATACCAAATCCCGCATTGTTTACTAATATATCAATACGTCCCACTTCTTGTAATACCTTTGAAAAAACAGACTGTACTTCCATCTCATCACTTACATCTAATACATAATAATAGCAAGGCGTATTATAAGTTTCTTTAATTTTGTCTACTAACGCTTGTAGTTTCTCTTCTGTTCGAGCCATTAATACTGGAGTCGCTCCCTGTGCTGCAACTTGCATTGCAACTTGCTCACCAATCCCACTAGAAGCACCTGTAATGACGATTACTTTATTTTGTAAACGTCCTGTCATTGCTGTCACCTACTTTGCATAATAAATCAATTGTTGCGATGACTCATCAATCATCACTTGTTGATTATATGCTAAATAGTCCAATTGTCCAACCGTTTCTGAAATAGTAAGTGGTAATTGTTCTTTATATAATACCGGAAATAGTTTTACACATACTTCAAATGCTGTCATTGGTTTTTCCTTTAATAACTCAAGTACTTTAAAAGCACGTGTTTCTTGCTTTTGTAATCTCGTTTCAATAAGTTGTTTCACATTTAGAACATCTTCCCCATGCCCTGATAAAATGCGTGAAATATTCATTTCGCTTAAACGCTGTAATGTTTGATTATATTGTAGTAATGGGCGTGCCCGTTCTGTTTGCCCTTCATATGGTGGTTCTAGTATTGGATTCGAAGAAATATGACTAATGAGAGCATCTCCACCAATTAATATTCCATCAGATTCTCTATATAAAGAAATATGAGTAGAAGCATGGCCTGGTGTTTCAAGCACTGTAAATCCAGGCAAAGAATTAATACGATCTCCTTCTCTCACAGTATGCGTTAACGATCTATTACAAGAATATTTAAGTGTCCTCGTCGTCAATAACGACTCGTCTTTCAAAAATGCTGCTGGCACACCAAACTGTAAGGCCGTCTCTCTAAAAAATTCATGATACCGCTTTAAAAATTCTGGATTTTGTGTGATCCAAGGCTCATTCCAAGGATGTCCAATAATATTCGTCTTCTCAGAAAATATATTTAAAAGTCCACAATGATCTGCATGATGATGCGTAATGACTACTGTTTCAATATCTTCTATCGTATATCCTAATGCACCTAATTGACTTTCTAACGCATTCCTTGCCTCTTCTGTATTCGTCCCTGTATCAATTAATGTTAATGTCTCCCCCTCAACTAAAAACACATTCACAGTTTCCACTGCAAATGGTACAGGAATCTCCATTCGGTGAATCGCCGTCATGCTTAGCCCCCCTGTCTCTTTCCGGTTCAAAAATGAATACTTCTTCAGTTTACAACTTCTATATATATTTGTCATTATTTTCAGATAAAAAGAGGTGTTTCCTATAAGAAAACGAATGTATGTACATTTATAAGAATTTCTAACCAAAATTAAAGGAGGAACATCATGTCTATTCAAAACATTTCCTTTCTCGGTGCAGGCTCTATTGCTGAAGCTATTATTGGTGGCTTGTTACATGCAAATGTTGTTAAAGGTGAACAAATTACTGTAAGTAATCGTTCTAACGAGACGAGATTACAAGAGCTACATAAAAAATACGGTGTCAAAGGTACTCATAATAAAAAAGAATTACTTACTGATGCAAATATTCTTTTTCTAGCAATGAAACCAAAGGATGTTGCAGAGGCGCTTACCCCTTTTAAAGAATACATAAATAATAACGTGCTTATTATTTCATTACTAGCAGGTGTTTCTACTCACTCAATTAGAAAACTACTTCAAAAAGACGTTCCAATTATTCGTGCAATGCCAAATACATCCGCAGCCATTCTAAAATCAGCTACCGCTATCTCCCCTTCAAAACATGCAACAGCGGAACATATTCGCACTGCAACATCTTTATTTGAAACGATCGGTCTCGTCTCTGTTGTAGAGGAAGATGATATGCATGCTGTCACTGCATTATCCGGAAGTGGACCTGCTTATATTTATTACGTAGTGGAAGCTATGGAAGAAGCTGCAAAAAAAATTGGTTTAAAAGAAGATGTTGCAAAATCACTTATTCTTCAAACGATGATTGGTGCTGCTGAAATGCTAAAAGCAAGTGACAAGCACCCTTCTATTTTGCGAAAGGAAATTACTTCTCCTGGTGGAACTACCGAAGCAGGTATTGAAGTATTACAAGAACATGAATTTCAACAAGCACTTATTTCTTGTATTACACAGGCAACGGAACGATCACATAATCTTGGAAAAACATTAGAACAACTAACAAAAGAAAAATAGAAAAAGGAGCTCAAATAAACTTGAGCTCCTTTTTCTATTTTTACACTTAGTTATTGTTCTTCCCAAAAATCTCTTCTTGCAGGCGACGACCAGTCGGCGTTGCTGCAAGTCCACCTTCTGCTGTTTCACGAAGTGCTACTGGCATCGTTTGTCCAATTCTAAACATTGCCTCAATTACTTCATCACATGGAATTGTACTCGTTACACCAGCTAATGCTAAATCTGCTGAAATCATCGCATTCGCAGCTCCTGCTGCATTACGTTTTACACAAGGCACTTCTACAAGTCCTGCAACAGGATCGCACACTAAACCAAGCATGTTCTTTAATGAAATTGCCATCGCTGTAGCTGCTTGATCTTGTGTTCCACCAGCCATCTCAACTGCAGCTGCAGCCGCCATTCCACTTGCTGAACCAACTTCAGCTTGGCATCCTCCTGCCGCACCAGAAATACAAGCATTATTCGCAACAACCATACCGAAAGCTCCTGCTGTAAATAAGAACTCAATCATTTCTTCACGTGTAGGCTGCAATTTTTCTCTTAGTGCAAATAGTACACCTGGCACTGTTCCAGCAGACCCTGCTGTTGGTGTTGCACAAATAATTCCCATCGCTGCGTTTACTTCATTTGTTGCAACAGCTTTGCTTACTGCATCCAAAATCGTATCTCCAGATAAGCCTTTTCCACTCTTCATATACGCTTGAACTTTTACAGCATCTCCACCAGTTAAACCAGTTGGTGATTTCACGCCGCGAATACCACGTTCTACTGCTTGTTCCATCACGACTAAGTTCTTTTCCATACCAGCAATTACTTCTTCACGTGAAATACGTCTTGTTTCCATTTCACATTGAATCATAATTTCTGCGATTTTTACATTTTGTTCTTTAGCTTGCGCCACTAGTTCCGCTGCGTTCCGAAACATGGTGTGTCCCCCCTGCAATTAATCCATAATAGTTACTTGACAAATATTTTGTTGCGCTTTTATTTCTTCAATCACTTCATCTGCTAATAATTCATCTGTTTCAATAACCATAAGCGCTCTTCTTCCTTTTTCTTTACGAGAAACACTCATTGTACTAATGTTAATCTCGTGTGTAGCAAGGATTGAAGCCACCGCTGCAATAGCACCAAAGCGATCGTTATTTACAATAAGTAGTGCTGGACTTGTGCCTGATAATTGAAGATCGAATCCGTTTAATTCTACAACTTCAATTTTACCGCCACCAATTGAGCAAGCAACAACTTCAATTTCTTCTTCACCTTTATACAAACGAATTCTTGCTGTATTTGGGTGAGGTGCATTGGCATCTTCTTCAATGAATTCCACTTCAATTCCGCGCTCTTTTGCTATTTCTAGCGCCTCTGGAATACGTAAGTCATCTGTTTCAAATCCCAATATTCCACCGATTAGTGCTACATCGGTACCATGCCCTCGATACGTCTTTGCAAATGATCCATATAACGAAATGCTTACTCTTTCTGGTTCATGACGAAACAGCTGGCGAGCAACTTGCCCCATTCTTGCCGCGCCTGCTGTATGTGAACTTGATGGTCCAATCATAACTGGACCGATAATATCAAATACTGAGCGATACTTCATCATAACTCCCCCTAAACCTCTATGAAAAAAATTTATTCTACTATTCTATTAAGCTGCTACATCTGTCGCTTTTCCAGTTGTACCACGAATTTGTTCTGCTGTATGAATTGGATAATTTTTGAATAAAAGTAATCCAATATAACCTGAAATAATACCAGTTATCATAATACATAAGAATCTTAGTATTATTTTCATTAAAAAAATGATATAAGATAATCCACAATAAAGTCTGGTAGCAATCCAAAGTTTAACACAGAAGCCATTGCAAGCATAGCATAAACAAGTGATATCTTTCCTATTATAATTCTCATGTTACTCTCTCATGGTTTAGTCAACTTCACTTGTTACGATAATAACTAAAAAGCATGTGACTTATCATAAATTATAATCTGCCCTCATTATAGCTTGTTTTTTATAAAACGCTTACTTTTGTTGAATTTTAAAAGTTCTGAATAAAAGTCCATTCCTGCTATTTGTATCACTTGTATGTCATCTGACTTATATAACAGTTTTTCTAAATAATCATTATTTCGTATTTTTATCGTATATATTCAAACCATTCTAATTTTCTGTATCATCCAAGTATAAGCATAAAATAATAACAGTTTTATTTTTAAATTTTTTTAGACATAAAAAAATGGTAACCCATCGTTACCATTTTTTACAAAATTATCATTTTTCTACTGGGAATGATTTCAAATCTGTCGCTATTTCTGTATTAGAAAACAACTCTCTTGCCTCTTTCAATAATTCCTTATATGTATCTCCTTGATAGCGAGAACTAATGTGAGTTAAGATTAATCGCTTCGCATTTGCCTGAAGTGCAATGCTCGCAGCTTGCTTAGATGTGGAATGAAAATAATCATGCGCTTGTTGCTCATCTTCTGCTGCGAAAGTCGCTTCATGGACAAGTACATCTGCATCTTGCGCAAGCTCCCTACTCGCTTCGCAATATCGCGTATCACCTAAGATAGTAATAATTCTTCCTTTTTGAGGTGGGCCGATAAACTCATTTCCATTTAATATCGTGCCATCCTCTAATTCAACTACTTCTCCATCTTTTAAACGTTTAAAGATTGGACCTGGTTTCACACCCATCTCAAGCAATTTATCAACTAAAAGAGCACCTTGTATATCTTTCTCTACAATACGATATCCAAAACATTCTATACCGTGTGACAATCTTTTCGTTTCTACATAAAATTCATTATCTTCAAATACGGTACCTTCTTCTGTTATCTCCACAACTTCAAGTGGATATTTCACATGTGTCGTACTTACCGATAATGCCACTTCAATAAATTGTTTAATTCCTTTCGGTCCATACACCGTTAAAGGCGTAGTTCCTCCTTGAAATGAACGGCTACCTAATAAACCAGGCAATCCAAAAATATGATCGCCATGTAAATGCGTAATAAATATTTTTTCAATGCGGCGCGGACGTACCGATGTATGTAATATTTGATGTTGCGTGGCCTCGCCACAATCAAATAACCAAGTCTGTCCTCGTTCTTCTAACAATTGTAAAGCAATTGCTGAAACGTTCCTTCCTTTTGAAGGAACACCTGCACCAGTTCCTAAAAATACAAATTCCACTTTCTTTCCTCCAGCTCTAAATATACTCTATCTCTCATCTTACGGAATGTTATTTCAAATGGCAAATCGAATTTACATAACCAATCATCTAGACAACTATATAACACGAACGTTATACTTAAAAAATTTACCAATCGTTCGTGTTTTGTGGTAAAATAATTATACTACATTTTAAGGGAGCGTTTTATTATGAAAGAAGTATTTCGTTTACAAACTGATTTTTCATCTTCATTTGATCGCTGGGTAAGTTCTTTCGTGTCTGATCACCCAGCACAATTAGAATGGACAACTTTAAAGGAATTAATCCATGAATATACAACATCACATACAAATGATACGTTACCAGCATATATTTCTTCAGCTTTAACATATTACGCCCAACGCGTTTCAACTACAAACAGTTCAGAGATTGTTATTTTTGAAAACCCTACAATCTCGTAATCTATAATAAAAAAGCACTGGTTACAGTGCTTTTTTATTTATACTTATTTAACAAATGATCATATTCCGTCCAAAAGTCGGTATACATACTTCGCTCAAGCTCATTTAAAATTATCTTTTCACTTGATTTATTAAATAATTCTTTTGCTTGTAGTGCAAAAGAAACAATTTGTTTTCTATATTCATTTTCATTCAATTCTATATGAAGCCCTTCATAGTATATAGCCTTTTGATCAGTAGAAATAACTTTGACAAAATCCTTTAAAACCACATTTTCACCTATATGGTTTATAGTCCAATGAATTGAAATTGGGCATCCTAACATGAGCATAGTGCCACATCCGTGCAAAATAAGCCCCTCTTCATTTTCAATATCACAAATATATTCTTTATCTAAAGTTCGTAACAGAGCTAAAGCTGATTCACTTATTCCCCATTCCTCATCCATACCTGTCCGCGTAATAATCGTTCCATCCACATTTAAATAAATTTCCCCGTGAGAACATAAATCTTCCTGCTCATTAAACAACCACTTTTGATTCTCAATATTTATAATAAAATTTTGTGGTACCATTACAAATTCCCCTTTTATAAAAATATTTATTTTCCACATTATTTATAATTAATATCATGTATTTCATCCCATATATCTATTATAAATCCATTTAATATTTTAAAAACACAGATAAAAAAGATATTGACACTACGATTTTACAGTGCTAACATTCAACATGTAATTGAATATGGTCTCTGTTAGGTGAGGCTCCTGTATAGAGAAACGCTGCTGCCCAAAAATGTCGAGAGACGCCAATGGGTCAACAGGAAAGGTCGGAATGAAGGCCTTTTTTAACGTAGCTGGTTTCAGTACCTATGCTATACAGTGCTAAAACTCAACGAGGGAGAGGTGCATGTATTTTGTCATACACAAAAACTGTTTTTATTTATGTCTACTAGCAGTCTTTGTTGTGGACTCTTTTAACTGCGAATTCAGACCTTTACTCGTTTTGAGTAAAGGTCTTTTTACGTCTATATGCACCTTACTATGAAACAAACATAGCATATTCAGAAACTACTAAATTGTACGGAGGTGAGGAACAGTTGGCAATTGATGATTCGGCCCAGATACCCATACGTTTTACATTCATATTTCATCATGTAGGTAGGAAAGAAACTGTTCCTCACCATTTCAAATAGTTAGTTAGGTAACAGATTGTTTCCTCCTTCATGACAGAGGAGGAACTACCGATGTTTAATTTACAAAGACAAGAAACAAAGCATGCTTATGAGCAAGATAGCATGAAAACAAATAACGAATTATTAGTGGAGGTTGCAACACAAGATGTAATCTCTGCGTTAAAACTTCTAGAAACAACACAAGATGGATTATCTAAACAAGAAGTGGCTCGTAGACTTTCTTTATACGGTCCGAACGAAATAGCTCATAATAAAATGGCGCCGTGGTACATTCAATTTCTGCTGGCATTTAAAAATCCATTTATTTTCGTTTTATTAGCTCTTGGGGCACTCTCCTTTTTCACAGATGACATACAAGGAACAATTGTCGTATCTGCAATGGTACTACTTAGTGCAACGATTCGGTTTTCCCAAGAATTTCGTTCTCAAAAAGCTGCCGATAATTTAAAGGCTATGGTTCGAACAACTGCGAGCGTATTTAGAATAAATGGATTTGTACATGAAACAAAAAATGTAACGAATTTAAATCGAAATTACACAACAGAAATTCCAATTGAAGAGCTTGTACCTGGCGATATTATTTCCCTTTCAGCTGGTGATATCGTTCCAGCTGATGTGCGTGTTGTATCCGCTAAAGATTTATTTGTTAATCAATCTTCTTTGACAGGGGAAGCACTTCCTATAGAAAAATACGAACACTGCTACCATACAGAAAATAAGCATATCTTACCGAAAAACATGAAAAAAAATTACAATCCACTCGATATGGAAAACCTTTGCTTCATGGGAACAAATATTGTAAGTGGTAGCGCAAAAGCTGTTGTCATCTCAACAAGTACCGATACGTATTTCGGCTCTTTAGCAAATAAGGTAATCGGAAAGCGTGTAGAAACAAGCTTTGATAAAGGTGTAAACAAAGTAAGCTGGCTCTTAATTACATTCATGCTTATTATGGCGCCTATCGTCCTTCTCATTAACGGATTCACAAAGGGAGATTGGCAAGAAGCTTTCTTCTTCGCTATTGCCGTTGCTGTTGGTCTTACACCTGAAATGTTACCAATGATTGTAACTGCTAATTTAGCTAAAGGTGCCGTTAACATGTCTAAACAAAAAGTAATTGTAAAACAGCTAAATTCTATTCAAAACTTAGGTGCTATGAACATTCTTTGTACAGATAAAACCGGAACTTTAACAGAAGATAAAGTTGTCCTTGTTCGTCACTTAGATTCTAATGGAAATAAATGCAATCGTGTCTTGCAATTTGCCTATTTAAATAGTTTCTATCAAACTGGATTGAAAAACTTAATAGATAAAGCTGTTATTAAGCATACAGAGGAAAACAATACATTTGACCCATCAGCTTTTCAAAAGCTAGATGAAATTCCATTCGATTTCGCCCGCCGGCGTATGTCAGTCATCGTAAAAGATATTTCAGGTGAACATACAATGGTTTGTAAAGGTGCCGTAGAAGAAATTTTATCAATTTGCAACTACACTGAAGTGGATAAAAAAATCGTTACACTCACTGAGGAAATGCGCTCAAATGTCAAAAAACTAAGCGAGACATTGAATAGTGAAGGTATGCGGGTTATTGCTGTGGCTTATAAAAAAGATAGAAACATAAATGATAAAGAGTACGCAGTAAAAGACGAAACTGATATGATTCTCGCTGGATATATCGGCTTTTTAGATCCACCGAAACCATCTGCAGCAGCTGCAATTCAAGCATTACAAAAGCATGGTGTACAAGTAAAAATTTTAACTGGCGATAACGAAATTGTTACACGAAAAGTTTGTAAAGAAGTTGGATTAGATATCGGCGAACCAATCCTCGGTTACGAGATTGATTCTTTACCAGATAAAGCATTAGCAAAACTTGCTGAAGAAACGACTGTATTTGCGAAGCTTAATCCAATGCAAAAATCTCGCATTATACACGCATTACAAGGAAACAGACACACTGTAGGTTACATGGGAGACGGCATTAACGATGCTGTAGCATTACGTGAAGCTGATGTCGGAATATCTGTTGATACTGCTACTGATATTGCGAAAGAAGCTTCTGATATTATTCTACTCGAAAAAAGTTTAACTATATTAGAAGCCGGGATTGTAGAAGGACGTACTACATTCGGAAATATTTTAAAATATATTAAGATGACAGCTAGCTCTAACTTCGGTAATGTGTTTAGCGTGTTAGTAGCGAGTGCTTTCATTCCTTTTTTACCGATGCTTGCCATTCACCTTTTAATTCAAAACTTACTTTATGATATTTCACAACTTTCTATTCCATGGGACAAAATGGATAAAGAGTTTCTAGAAAAACCCCGAAAATGGGATACTGCAAACTTACGAAACTTCATTATTTGTATCGGCCCAATTAGTTCCATATTTGATATTATCACATACGTAGTCATGTGGAATGTATTTGGCGCAAATACACCGAGCGAGCAATCATTATTCCAGTCCGGTTGGTTTGTGGTTGGATTGTTAACTCAAACTTTAATTGTTCACATGATACGAACACAGAAGATTCCATTTATTCAAAGCACTGCATCAACACCCGTCGTTTTATTAACCGCTCTTATTATGGCAATCGGGATTTATATTCCATTCTCACCACTTGGTGCAGCCGTTGGTTTACAAGCATTGCCACTTAGCTACTTCCCTTGGTTAGTAGGAATACTATTAGGCTACGCTTTTTTAACACAATTCCTGAAAAAGCTTTATATTAAAAAGTTTCATAGCTGGTTGTAAAAATAAGAATGAGTGGGTATTCCCCGCTCATTCTAAAAGACATAACACATATTTATATATGGAGGTGACCATGATGGTATGGTACGACATTATATTCAGATTAGTTATAGCAATTATTGTAGGAGCTTGCATCGGAATGGAAAGACAATGGAGACATCGAATGGCTGGGTTACGGACAAATGCTCTCGTATCACTTGGTGCCTGTATATTTGTTTTATTATCCGTCATGCTTGATCATGATGCTAGCCCATCCCGCATTGCTGCTCAAGTCGTTAGTGGCATTAGTTTTTTAGGGGGTGGCGTTATTATCCGCGATGGTTTTAGTATTAGAGGGCTAAATACGGCAGCTACTTTATGGTGTGCAGCTGCTGTCGGTACTCTTACAGGCGCCGGTTTCCTCGTTGCAGCTATATTAGGTGCAGCCGGCGTGTTACTAGCAAATATACTTCTTCGCCCAATTGCTCTTTTTATGAATAAAAAATCAAAAGAAGAATCACCTGAACAAACGAACTACTTACTTTCCCTTACTTGTTCAGAAGAAACTGAAGCACATATTCGTTTTTTACTTATGCATATGGTAAGTACAGAAGGGCTCAGTTTAAAAGAGTTGTATAGTGAAGATGTAGATTCTAATCAAAAAGTTTGTATACAGGCTATATTACATTGCAAGACAAATGCAGCTATCTTAATTGAAAAAATAGTAAGTAGAATGCTATTAGAATCTGGCGTTACTGGAGCTGGATGGAAGACTTCTTTAGATTTAGAAGCGAGTTAAATAGGAAAGGTGTCATGATTTTTACTACTTCATGACACCTTCTACATAAATTTATTTTCTAACTTTTGTTGAAACGACTTCTCTTGCTTACGTAGTAGTTGACTACCTCGTTGTAAAAGCAGTGTTCCATACTTATCATTAATTTGATCAATGACAGCAAGTAGCGGTTCTTTTTTTGCATCCTCTTCAAATGAAAACAAATCTAATTGTTTCACCGATTCTGTCTTCCACTCTATTTCAGTAGCTGTAACACCTAGTAAACGAACGGAATCACCATCCCAATGTTGCTTCCATAAACGGGATGCTGCTTGAAAAATATCGCGTTCTTCCCAAATCGCATTTTTCAATTGCTTACTCCGTGTTACTGTTCGCCTATCATGGTATTTAATCATAATTTGAATATTATAGCTGACAAGGGTTCGCTTTTGTAACCTTTTACTCACTGACTTTGATAAACGTTCTAACATATCAAGTAATTCTTTCTCTTCATCCATATCCTTTGAAAAAGTCATCGAGTTACCGACACTTTTATGCTGTCCCATTTGACTCGGATCCACTTCCCTATCATCCATACCTTTTGCACGCCTTTGCAAATCAACACCGTGCTTGCCAATTTTAGCGCGAATGATATGCTCGTCTCCCTTTGCCAACTGTTCAATTGTCTGTATATGAATATCATTTAATTTTTCAGCTGTTTTCTCACCAATTCCATGCATTGCTCCAACTGGACGTGGCCAAATCAGTTCTGGAATATCGCGTTTTCGAAGCACGGTAATACCAAGTGGTTTTTTCATATCTGAAGCGGTCTTTGCTAGGAAAAGATTTGGAGCGATTCCAATACTACACGGAAGCTGCAACTCTGTTAATAGTGCTTGTTGAATCATCTTTGCTATTTCAAGAGGAGAACCAAGTGCGTAGCAATCTGTAATATCTAAATATCCTTCATCTATTGAGACTGGTTGTATCTTTTCTGTAAAACGGGAAAGGACTTGAAACATTTGAAATGAAGCTTCGCGATATAATGTGAAATTAGGACGCCTTACAACTAATTGCGGGCATAACCTTTTCGCTTCCCAAAGGGGCATCGTCGTACGTATTCCGTATTCTCTCGCCTCATAACTACATGTTATGATAATTCCTTTTCTCTCTTTTTCATTTCCAGCAACCGCTAATGGCTTTCCTTGTAATGATGGATCATGAGCAATTTCAACAGATGCGAAAAAGCAATTCATATCTACATGTAAAATTACATGACCATTTTTCGGATACATTTCTCGCATAGTACTCACTCCCTAATCAGAACGTTCGTTCTTTTATTATATCAAATTTTGCACAATAGTTATAATAATTACTTGTTCTTTTTTATAATCGATATAAAGAGGATATATATGTGAAAGGGGCTGATTATGATGAAATCAACTAATAAAGTGAAACTTTAATCAGTGGGGGGTTATTCATCCCCCACTGATTATTAGCCCTCACCAATTGGACTTTTACAAGCAGCCCGATCCCCACCTAACTTCTTTGCTTTCGCTGAATTTTGAGGTGGGGGGCTTACTGCCCGGCAAATGGCGGGCCAAACTCAACTATACATTCCTTGTAGTTATATTAATCATTGCAATTAATTATTTACTACTTCCGATTTTCAATATGAATACGTTAGGATTATTCCCTCGTCTAGTACATATAGCAACAACGTATATACTTCCATAGTTTTTCTTATATTGGCTTATACGTCTTGTCAAAGCAATCGAGTCAAAATAAAAAGCGTGTAAATCACAATTGATTTACACGCTTTTTCTATTCCATTACTTCGCTACTTCTTCAATAATTGCAACAACTAATTCTGCTGTTTTTGCTAACTCTTCAACAGGAATTTTCTCGTTTGTTGTATGAATTTCTTCATAACCAACTGCCAAGTTAACTGTTGGAATACCGTGTCCTGCAATTACGTTTGCATCACTTCCGCCACCACTTTGGTGAAGAGAAGGTGTACGACCAATTTTTTCAGCTGCACGTTTTGCAACTTCTACAACGTGATCGCCATCAGCAAATTTAAATCCTGGGTACATAACGTTTACTTCAACGTCTGCATGACCGCCCATTTCTTTTGCAGTTGTTTCAAATGCTTCTTTCATTTTCGCAACTTGTGCTTCCATTTTCTCATTGATTAACGAACGAGCTTCTGCAAAGATTTGTACATGATCGCAAACGATATTCGTTTGTGTACCACCTTCAAAACGTCCAATATTTGCAGTCGTTTCAGAGTCAATGCGACCAAGTGGCATCTTCGCAATTGCTTTCGCTGCGATAGTAATTGCAGATACACCTTTCTCCGGCGCTACACCAGCGTGAGCTGTTTTCCCGCGAATAATTGCGTTCACTTTCGCTTGTGTTGGAGCTGCAACAACGATTTCACCAACTTTTCCATCGCTATCTAATGCGTAGCCATATTTCGCTGTAATACGCTCACGATCTAAAGCTTTTGCACCAACAAGACCTGATTCTTCTCCGACTGTAATAATAAATTCAATTTTACCGTGAGGGATATTTTTCTCTTTTAAAACACGGATTGCTTCGAACATTGATGCTAATCCAGCTTTATCATCCGCACCTAAAATTGTTGTACCATCTGATACGATATATCCATCTTTAATAGAAGGCTTAATTCCATTACCAGGAACTACTGTATCCATATGAGAAGTAAAGTAAATTGTATCAACACCATCTTTTGTTGCTGGTAAAGTACAAATTAAGTTGCCTGCACCATGACCAGTTACAGCCATTGTGTCATCTTCAAATACTTCTACACCTAAATCTGTAAATTTCTTCGTTAATACTTTGCAGATTTCTGCTTCAAATTTCGTTTCAGAATCTACTTGTACTAATTCCATAAATTCATTTACTAAACGTTCTTGATTAATCATAAGACTGCGCCTCCTGCACTACCATTATGTATGTAACACTACTAATTATAACAGAATTTCGCAAAAGTTTCGAAATACAAGACAAAAAACAGATGGTTTACATGTCTAGATAACCATCTGCTTTCTATTACTCATTTAACAATACCCAGCGCATATGATCCTCCCACACGCCATTTACCATTAACATCTTCCTAGACACGCCTTCATATTGAAAACCTATCTTCGTCACCACTTGTATAGATGCTAAATTACGAGGCATAATCGGAGCTTCTATACGATGTAACTGAAATTCCTCAAAAGCAACTTGAATTGCTTTTCTAAGTGCTTCTGTCGTATACCCTTTGTTTAACTCTGCTTTATCTAATTTATAACCGAGTACACAAGATTGATAAATGCCACGAACGATTAAATTAAATGAAATACACCCAATTATTTTTGTATCATCACCCTTTTTAAAAATCCATAGTCTGATGATTTTCCCGTCTTCGAACTCTTTTCTATCCTTTTGCAACTTTTTCTTTTGATAATCTAGCGTAAAAAAATCATCCGGTCTATACTCTTCCCAAGCTTTTAAAAATTCACGATTTCTGTCGTAATATTGAAGAACTGTTTCAGCATACGACTCATCTATTTCCCTTAAGTATAAACGATCTGTTTCGTATATTTTCATCATCGTATCTCCATTCTTCAGCTTGCCCAACTAAAAATTAACAATATATCCTTGTAACTATATTCTCTATACACACTCAAATTTCCTGTTATATTTTGCAATCCCCTCCCGAATTTTGTCCTCACTCTCCCCTTGTCCATAATTTCATTTCTCGTTACAATGAAATTGTACTGATTTGCAAGGAGGTATAACGATGCATAAAAAAGCTCAAAAAATTATGGTTTATGTGATGCTAATTTCTATGCTTGTAACAACATTACTTGCTGGCGCGAGTATGTTTTGGTAAAAAGGGCGATGTGTTTGTCCTTTTTTTACTTTTTACACATGAAAAAATAAACCATCTCGACATCGAGATGGTTTATTTTATATAAAACACAATCGCTACAATACTAAAGGAAAATGACATTACAAGTGCTATTACAAAACTTGTATATTGTTTCTGCTGAAATGCTCCAATAACAAAAGTGAGATTAAGTAATGCCATACATACAATCGCTACAAGATAAGAACATATATTAAAAGTTGCCAATATGAATGTAATAACAAATAGAAATCCCATAAAAAACTGCATATACGAAAGTTTTGGATTCAAGTACATATGAGCAACCCCTTTATCTAATTTTATCTTTCTATACTTTCATTAACGCATGGTTATGTACACATGTCAAGACAACTTATTACAATAGAAAAAGCCAACCTTTTCGTTGGCTTTTTCATATGCAACGGCTCCTTTTTCTTTTGCCAATTGCTGAAATGATTTTTTCGATTTCACAATCCATACTTTCGTTCCAATTGGAATACGATCAAACAAATATTCCACATCGTTTTTCTTCATTCTTATACATCCTTGTGAAATATACTTTCCAATTGAACTCGGTTGGTTTGTTCCATGTATTCCATATTTACTTCCATCAGTTCCTCTTGCATTAAACCCAATCCACCTTGACCCAAGTGGATTTTTTGGCGATCCACCCGGAATATTCTTCGCAATGTAATACGGGTCCTTCGCTTTCATTACAACATCAAAAGTTCCTTCTGGAGTTAATTCATTCGTTTTCCCTGTCGCTACTGGAAAAACTTTTTGAATCTTTCCATCGTCAATGTAAGCTAATTTATTCGTTGCTTTATTTACAATAATAAAAGGATCTCCGGCACGCGGATTATCCCCAAGAGGCCAAAGCGGCGATAAAGAAAGACATAATATGATAGAGAGAAGATACGGCATAGATAATTCCTACCTTCTATATAAGTTCTTTTATATTATCCTTTCCCTTAAAGCGACTTTTAATGAGTAAATATTGTTCCATTTCATACACAAGTTGAACAAGTTTCGCACGTATCTCAAATTCTTCGCGTGTAGCTGGCAATGGCATGTCTCTAAATAATTCCCTCATTTCTTGAAGCTGCCTTAAGGAAATAACGCCAGTACTCTCAGGGCTAATAGCATTACCAATGTTTTCAACAACATCTGCAATCATGTCAGCTTGTTCATATGTCCACGATAAAGAAGCTGCTAGTGGTATCATTCGCTCTAAAATTTCGAATTGTTGCATACGCATATTAAAATAACGATAGTAATAATCATCTTCTCGCATAAATGCATTCTCAAGTTTTTTAAACGATAAATCTCTTGCCTCATTTAACATATTCTCGGTTTCAATGAGTTCTGCTCCACTCCAACTACTTTCTCGATTTCGTAAATACACAACCATTTCAAACAAAATCGTTTTAAAATTACTCTCTATTTTATCTTGATACTCTTTTAGCTTATTTTCACTACTCGGCATATACATATTCACTAATAGAGCCACGCTAATCCCTATCGTTAATATAGCAATTTCATTTCCAACTATAAGCCATGTAATTTGCTTCAATGAATACAGGTGCATAACAATAACTGAGCTCGTGACAATACCCTCTTGAATTTTGAGCATAACTGCAGTCGGAATAAATGTAAGTAACAATATGCTAATTGCAAGTGGTGTATAGCCAATCGTTTCAAAAATACAAAACGCGAATACCATTGATAATACACACGCTAGAAAACGATGTAACGACACTTGAAGCGATTTGCGCTTCGTATTTTGTACACATAAAATAACTAAAATACCCGCTGAACTATAAAATTCTAATCCTAATAACTGAGCAATAAAAACTGCCGCGCCTGTCCCAATTGCTGTTTTTACTGTACGATATCCAATTTTAAACATATCATTACTCCTATATGTATAAACGTATTTACAGTTAGTATAAAAAAAGGATGACACAATGTCATCCTTTTCTACTTATTATTCACATAACCTTTTCATATTACAATATTTTTTGTAAAAATTGTTGCGCACGTTCACTTTTCGGCGCTGCAAAAAATTCTTCTGGCACACTATCTTCTACAAGCTTTCCTCCGTCCAAGAAAAGAACACGATCTGCCACTTCTTTTGCAAAGCCCATTTCATGTGTAACGATAGCCATCGTCATTCCTGTCGTAACTAACGATTTCATAACTTCTAACACTTCTTTCACCATCTCTGGATCTAGCGCCGATGTCGGTTCATCAAATAACATAACTTCCGGTTCCATCGCTAACGCTCTTGCAATTGCTACACGTTGCTTTTGTCCTCCCGAAAGACGATTCGGATACGTATCTTTTTTATCTACTAATCCAACCTTTTCTAAAAGTTTCTCCGCTTTCTTTTCAGCTTCTTGCTTCGTTACCCCTTTTACATTGATAGGAGCATACGTAATATTTTCTAATACAGTCATATGAGGAAATAAGTGAAAATGCTGAAATACCATACCGACATTTTCACGAACATGCATAACATTCGTTTTCGAATTCGTTACTTCTTCCGTTCCAATCCAAATGTGACCATCCGTTGGTGCTTCTAACATATTCATACAACGTAAAAATGTTGATTTTCCTGATCCAGAAGGTCCTATAATTGCAACTACTTCCCCTTTTTCAATCGTTGTTGTAATTCCTTTTAATACTTCGTTTTTACCAAATGATTTATGAAGGTTTTCAATTTTAATCACTTTTCTTCATTCTCCCTTCAATTGCCTTCCCGACTAATGTAAGAATAATGACTAACATATAATAAATGAGTCCAACAAAAAGTAATGGTTCAAGATATTTAAATGTCTCACCGCCTACGATGTAAGCACGACGCATTAAATCAGTCGCGCCTATTACTGTTACTACAGCCGATTCTTTCGTAAGTGTCGCAAATTCGTTCACAAGAGCTGGTAATATATTTTTTAATGCTTGAGGGAAAATAATATTTCTCATCATTTTTCCGTACGGTATCCCTAAAGCCATCGCTGCTTCTGTTTGTCCTTTATCAACTGCTTGAATACCAGCACGAATCACTTCTGACATGTATGCACCTGAATTCAAGCTAAATGCAAGTACAGCTGCTAAGAATGCTGGTATTTCATAACCAATTATTTGCGGGACGCCGAAATAAATAATCATTAATTGCAATACAAGTGGTGTACCACGAAAAATTGATGTATAAAAATCTGCTGCTATATTTAACGCTCGTATTCTAGCAATTTTACAAAGTGCTAATAATGTTCCTAAAATAAATCCTGCTAAAGCTGATACTGCTACAATTTTCAAAGTAACTTCTAAACCTTTTAGTATATATGGTATCGAAGGCGTAATCGCCGAAAAATCTAAGTTCATCCTTTTCATTCCCCTCAAAGAAAAGTGAAAGGCAGCTTATTTTTCGCTGCCAAACCATTTCTTCACTAATTTATCCATTTCTCCATTTTCTTGCATTTTTTTAATTACTTTATTAAATTCAGCTGTTTTATCACTATTTTTCGGAAGGGCAATTGCTGCGCCAACTTCTTCTGGCGCTTCTTTAATTTCAATTCCTTTTAAATCTTTCATTTTCTCTAAATAATTTTTAGCAACTGTGTCTTCTATAATTGCAGCGTCAAAACGACCAGCTTTAATTTCTTGTACGATTTCTGGTATACGGTCACGTCCCTCAACTTGGAAATCTACTTGTTTTTTAAATTCTGCTGCTTTCTCTTCTTGAATAGATCCTGTTTGTACTCCTACTTTTTTCCCTTTTAAATCCTCTACAGATTTAATATTAGAATCCTTTTTAGAAACGACCATATTTTTCGCAACAAAATAAATATCTGTAAAATCAACATTATTTTTACGCTCTGCAGTTGGCGTCATACCTGCCATTACGAAATCAACTTTTCCTGAACTAAGAGATGCTAATAAACCACCAAAGTCCATATCTTTCACTTTCACTTCATACCCAAGTTCTTTTCCGATATATTTAGCAACATCAACATCAAAACCAATAATTTCATCACTTTTTGAAGCTTCCACGTATTCATATGGTTTATAATCTGCTGAAGTCCCCATTACGAGTACTTTCTTATTTCCTTTTGTTTCTTTCGATTCCCCATTACTACAAGCGCTGAATATACTTACAATTAAAATAAGTGCAAACGATATTGATAATAACTTCTTCATCTTTCTTCCCCCTAATAATGTATATTTAAAAGTTTAATAGAATATTTATTCGATATTTGTATTGTATCAGCACTTTTATTTTTATGCAATATATAAAATAAAAAATAAATAAAATAACAATATAAACGCTTTTTGTCGTGTATAAAATAATGCATAAAATAACATAACTATGCATATCTCAGAAATTAAAATAATAAATAAAAAAGGCGGCACATCCACTTGATTGTGGACGTGCCGCCTTTTTTATTATTTTTTATAGTTCTTCACAATTCTCTTCGAAATACGATTGTAGTTTTGCAATAACTTGCATCGGTTCATGACCTTCAATTTCATGACGCTCTACCATCGTTACAATTTTTCCATCTTTTAATAAAGCAAATGATGGAGAAGAAGGTGGGTACCCTTCGAAATATTCACGCGCTCTTGCTGTCGCTTCTTTATCTTGACCTGCAAACACCGTTACAAGGTGGTTAGGACGTTTATCATAATGTACGGAATGCGCAGCAGCAGGACGAGCGATACCACCTGCACAACCACATACAGAGTTTACCATTACAAGTGTTGTTCCATTTCTTTTAAATGCTTCTTCTACCGCTTCCGGCGTCGTCAATTCTGTATATCCAGCAGAGACAATCTCTTCACGCGCTTGGCGGACAACATCATTCATAAAAAAGTTAAAATTAATCACTCTTTTCCCTCCTCTAAAACTACCTATTTGTATCTTACCAGTTAATGTTTATGAAATACAAGTAAGTTTACTTGTATTTAAGTATAGAAAAGGTGTTAGAGCACTTGCTCTAACACCTTTTCTTTAATGACCACGATGTTTTTGCTTTGCTTTTTGTACTTTAATTAAACGTCTTCTTTCTTTTTCAGCTTCTCGCTTCTCCTTAGACTGCACTTTCTTTTCTTGTTTATGCAATTCATAAGATAAACTAATCGCCTCTTGCGCCTTAGTAAAACGTTTAACATTTGTTTCTTTTGCTGTTTGTCGTATGATACGCTTTATATTTTTAGGACGCTGTTTTTCTTTAACTTCTACACCACATTTTGCAAAATGCTGAAAATGCTCTAAAAGTGAACCATTCACAAACATAAGCACTTCTTCATCTGACGGTTCCGCTCCAAAAATATACCTCGCTCCATACAATTTCCCTTGTTCTTTGCATGTAATAATTCCAACAAAAAATTGGCCATCATGATATACTGTCAACTCCATTGACAGCCCCTCCTTTAAAAAATTAGAAATACGGGACATCCCGGAGGGGAAGGTTACTGACATGAAATCATGCGTCTGGACTACCAACCAGAGCTGTGTTTTTGTATTTCTTTCACTTTTATTATATCTTTTTTTCCATAATATTCATATATTCAGCAATCATTTTTTTATGCGATCCCACAATATAGTCAGGTAGTTCTGTTACTGAAAAGAATTTAAGCTGAACTGCTTCTTCTTTATTCATAACAAAATCCCCTTCGTATTCATCCGTATAATAGGCGGTTGTTACAGATTGAAATTCATCACCGTTTGCTAATTTTGTAAAGTAGTTCGCTCCAGAAAATACATTGATTAGTCGCAAGTTCTTCACTTTTATTCCTGTCTCTTCATATACTTCACGATAAGCTGTTTCTTCTGGTGATTCACTAAGCTCCATTAGTCCGCCAGGTAGCCCCCATTTTCCGTACGGCTCTGTCCGCTGCTGCAATAAAACATAACCATTTTCATTTATAACGAGTACAACAGCACCAACTAAAATTAAAGGGCGATGACCAACTATTTTTCGTAATTCTTCTACATATCCCACCGTATCGCCTCCTTTTTCGTTGTCCACACTATTGTATCATATGTACAAAACGACAAAATGCGTATATTTTTCATTTTTTTAACAAAATATTTATTTTATGTGATTCATCTACTGTAGCTAACATAATGGATTCAATTTCCGCACTCTTCTCTAAAAACTCTTTTGCCCACTCTTCTGTTTTTCCTATTAAAGCGAGAACGTCCTGTTGAATCCTTCCATTTTTCACTAAAATGAAAGAAACTGGAGACCTTCTCCCCGCCACTTTTAGATCCCGCCGTGAAGCTGCTTCATATTCTGGATACTGAAATATAGAAACAACGCCACTCGCTTCCCATAATGCTAATTTAACCGTTTGAATATCGCTCACATTTCGCATGCGAAGTTCCGAAAATAAATATTCCGCCGTAATTCTCGCCTTTTTCAAATTGCTAAAATCAATGGAACCATTGTGTATAAGAATGATAGGTGCTGGCTCTAAAAAGCGTCTCCATCTATCCCATTTCAGCATTAAAACTGAGCTTATAATATGAAGTACAACAAGTATGAACGTTGTAATCATCGAGCCCAGTAACCCTACTTTTTCATCAGACAATGCGTTAGAAATATTCCCACCAAGCAATAACACTAATACAACATCTAAAAAACGAAGTTGTGCGATAGACCTTTGCCCCATCGCTTTCGCAACTAATATTAAAAATATGTATGCTATAATAGCCCGAATAACCCATTCACTATTAGAAAGATGCCGTGCTCCTTCAAAAATATGCATATGCATCAATTTGCACTCCTTACCCGTCTCAAACTGCTATCCTGTTTTAGTTTGCAACGTTTATGAGCATATATGTAAAAAAGCTGATTCGTTTAAAAACGAACCAGCTTTTTTTACTTAACTGAAAACATATATTTTTTATAAGTTTTCCGTACCGATAGTATGAGCCCCATCATAATCATATTCGAGAATAAGGAACTTCCCCCATACGATAAGAAAGGTAATGCAATACCTTTTACAGGCATTAATCCAACGATCATACCGATGTTTTGGAATATTTGAACTGTTAATATACCAATCGATCCAGCGCATAATAATGTACCAAATAAATTATCAGCGGAATAACCAATAATAATTGTTCGATATAGTAGTAATAGGAACAAGAAGACAACTAACGCTGCTACGATAAACCCACCTTCTTCGGCAATTGTAGCGAAAATAAAGTCAGTATGCTTCTCTGGGATATAGACGCTTCCTCCCCCAAACCCTTTACCTTCCATTCCTCCACTACCTACAGCTAAAATCGATTGTTGCGTTTGGTAACCTTGATCTGCATTTTCAAATGGATTTAACCAACCTACAATACGCGACTGTTGGTGAGGTTTTAGTAAAGTAACTAAATTATTATAGAAAAAATCTTGATACTTAAAGAAAATAAATATTAAAGCAGATAATATGGTCAACGGAATAACTGTACATAATGCTATCAATTTCTTTTGTATACCTGACATAAATAAAATACATGCAATTGCAGCAGCATATAAGAACACCATACCTGTATCCGGTTGACTATATACAACCGCCATAGGCGGAAGTGACACTAGCATAATTTTACCTACTAGCTTTAAATCTGTTTGGAATGTCCTTGCCATATACTGTGCATTATGTTTCACTGCTATACTCGCTACTACAAGAAGCAATGCAATTTTGAAAAACTCAGACGGCTGAATTTGTCCAAATACTGGGAAAACAAACCATCTTTTTGCACCTAATTTTTCAGGTGTAAAACCTGATGGTGGTAATACTTTCAAAAGAATAAGTGAAGCAAACCCAGCAATATAAAGCGGCCAAGACAATTTTTGCAACTGATCTAAGTCAATGCTAGCAATAAGAAGTAACAATACAACCCCAATTATGTAGTTAATCCCCTGCTTCATAGCAAAGTTTGCAGCTCCATACTGTCCCGTTTGCTGACTGCTATATATAGCAGCTATACTCGTCACACATAGTGCACACAAAATTAAAATTAATTTTACATCTAAACTTTTTAGAAACTCGGTACTTCTTTTCATGACATCCTCCTGAAACATTGTTACAGCAAAATAAAAAACCAGGAGTCAACATTCTTCATGTTTTGACGACTGATTACACATTATCTATAAAACACTTATATAGAATAACTCTCTTTTTCATACAATACAATATATTATACTACAGTTTCATCAGTAAGATTTGCCAAAAAAATTATTCTTTTCTTATTTTATATCCATATACCATATATCAGCAATGTATTTTCGTAAATTCCTAATACATAATCGTTTATTGTAAGATTACTGGGAAAGGTATTTATACATATAGTAGGATGTAGATGAAGAAATAAGACGATAAAAAGCTCGCATAAGCGAGCTTTTTATTAATATACAGATGTATTGTTTTCTGACATGTTTTCTAAAATTTCTTTAACACGTCCTAAGAACTTACCACAGATTAAACCATCAAGTACGCGGTGATCAAGTGATAAACATAAGTTAACCATGTCACGAGCACCGAACATACCATTATCCATAATTACTGGGCGTTTTACAATTGATTCAACTTGTAAAATAGCCGCTTGTGGGTAATTAATAATACCCATAGATTGAACAGAACCGAATGATCCTGTGTTATTAATTGTAAATGTTCCACCTTGCATTTCGTCTGCTTTTAGCGATTTCGTGCGTACTTTTCCTGCAAGTTCTGTAATTTCACGAGCGATACCTTTAATTGTTTTCTCGTCCGCTTGCTTAATTACTGGTACAAATAATTCTTCCTCTGTTGCAACAGCGATAGAAAGGTTAATATCTTTCTTCTGAACAATTTTATCGCCAGCCCACATTGAATTAATTTGAGGATACTCTTTTAACGCTTGTGCCACTGCTTTTACGAAGAAAGCAAAGAACGTTAAGTTAAAGCCTTCACGCTTCTTAAAGTCACCTTTAATTGAGTTACGGTATGACACAAGGTTTGTCACATCTACTTCAATCATCATCCAAGCGTGTGGTGCTTCGTGTTTACTGCGTAACATGTTTGCTGCGATTGCTTTACGCACACCTGTTACTGGAATTTCGATATCTCCAGGCATTGTAGGTACAGAAACTGGTTTCGCAGCTTCTACTTTTTGCGCTACTGGTGCTGCTTTTGGTGCTTCTGGGCGAGCTTCTACTACTACCGCTACAGCTTCCTCTTTCTTCGCACCTGCTAGTGGAATATTTCCAGATTCCACTAGCTTTAAAATATCTTTACGAGTGATACGGCCGTTTGCTCCCGTACCCTCTACTAAATCTAAATCAACGTTATGCTCACCCGCAAGTTTTAACACAGCTGGTGAAAAACGTGGTTTTCCATCAGTTGGTTGTTTTACTTTCGGTGCTTTTTCAGGCGTAATTGCTGCTGCCTTTGGTTCTTCTTTCGTTTTTTCCTCAACAGCTGTTGCTGCTACTTCGTCTGCGCCTTCTACTTGAATCACACAAACTACTTCACCTACAGCTAACGTATCACCTTCACCAGCGATTAACTCTTTCACAATACCAGTGAAAGAAGATGGTACTTCAGCATTTACTTTATCAGTCATTACTTCTGCAAGCGGATCATACTTGTTTACGTGATCGCCAACATTAACGAGCCATTTACTAATTGTGCCCTCTGTAACGCTCTCCCCGAGCTGAGGCATTGTAATATTTTCTACAGCCATGTATAGTCCCCCCGATTAAAATTCCGCAAGTTCACGCATTGCTTTTTCAACTTTATCTGGATTTACCATAAAGAATTTTTCCATTGTTGGTGCATATGGCATTGCTGGAACGTCTGGACCTGCAAGACGTGCGATTGGCGCATCTAAATCAAATAGACAGTTTTCAGCAATAATTGCTGCCACTTCACTCATAATGCTTCCTTCTTTATTGTCTTCTGTTACAAGAAGAACTTTACCTGTTTTAGAAGCTGCTTCAATGATTGCTTCTTTATCTAATGGATATACAGTACGTAAATCAAGAATGTGTGCAGAGATGCCATCTTGTGCTAACTTTTCAGCTGCTTGAAGAGCAAAATGAACACATAATCCGTACGTGATAACTGTAATATCATCACCTTCACGTTTTACATCTGCTTTTCCGATTGGTAATACGTAGTCATCCTCCGGCACTTCACCTTTAATTAAACGATATGCACGTTTATGTTCGAAGAATAATACTGGATCTTCATCACGAATGGCTGCTTTTAATAAGCCTTTTGCATCATATGGTGTAGAAGGGATAACGATTTTTAAACCTGGTTGGTTTGCAAACATCGCTTCTACAGATTGTGAATGATACAATGCACCGTGAACCCCCCCGCCAAATGGTGCACGGATTGTAACTGGACAAGTCCAATCATTATTAGAACGATAACGAATTTTTGCTGCCTCAGAAACAATTTGGTTTACTGCTGGCATGATGAAATCAGCAAACTGCATTTCAGCGATTGGACGCATACCATACATTGCTGCACCAATTGCTACCCCAGCAATTGCAGATTCTGCAAGCGGTGCATCAAGCGCACGATCTTCACCAAATTGATCATACAAACCGTGTGTCGCTTTAAACACGCCACCTTTTTTACCAACATCTTCTCCTAAAACGAATACTTTCTCATCGCGTTCCATTTCTTCGCGCATTGCTAATGTAATAGCATCAATATAAGACATTACAGCCATGAAACGTTCCCCCCTATTCTGCGTATACGTGCTTCAATGCATCTTCAGGTGCTGCATACGGAGCATTTTCTGCATATTCTGTTGCTTCATTTACGATATGCATAATTTCGTCTAACATTTGTTTTTCCGATTCCTCAGTTAACACACCAGCTTCTTTTAAATAAGCCGCGAATGTTATAATTGAATCTTTTTTCTTTGCTTCTTCTACTTCTTCTTTATCACGATAAACACGATCATCATCGTCACTAGAATGTGCTGTTAAACGATATGATACTGTTTCAATTAAAGTTGGGCCTTCACCACGACGACCGCGATCTGCTGCTTCTTTTACAGCTTTATATACTGCAAGCGGATCGTTTCCGTCTATTGTATATCCAGGCATACCATAACCAATTGCACGATCTGATACGTTTTTACATGCTAATTGTTTTTCAACCGGAATAGAGATTGCATATTTGTTATTTTCACACATAAAAATAACAGGTAGTCTGTGTACACCAGCAAAGTTTGCCCCTTCATGGAAGTCACCTTGGTTTGAAGAACCTTCTCCAAATGTAACGAACGTTACTAAATCTTTCTTCTCCATTTTTCCAGCTAGTGCAATACCAACTGCATGTGGTACTTGCGTTGTTACTGGAGATGAACCTGTAACAATACGATTTTTCTTTTGACCGAAGTGACCAGGCATTTGACGACCACCAGAGTTTGGATCTCCAGCTTTCGCGAAAGCAGACAACATAAGCTCTTTAGCTGTCATACCAAATGCTAGTACAACACCCATATCACGATAGTATGGTAATGCATAATCTTTCTCTCTATCAAGAGCGAACGCCGCTCCAACTTGTGCAGCCTCTTGTCCTTGACAAGAAATTACGAATGGAATTTTACCAGCGCGGTTTAATAACCACATACGTTCGTCGATTTTACGTGCAAGTAACATCGTACGGAACATTTCTAATACTTGCTCATCACTTAAGCCAAGCTCTTCATGGCGCTTTTCTTTTACTTCTGCCATTTTTCATAACCTCCTAAATCCACATTTTTATGCGTGTAACGCTCTTCCATCTACAGCAAGTGCTGCTTCACCAATCGCCTCAGATAATGATGGATGCGGATGAATTGTATGTGCTACTTCCCAAGGTGTTGCATCAAGTACTCTTGCAAGACCAGCTTCAGAAATCATATCTGTTACATGTGGTCCAATCATATGAACACCAAGAATGTCATTTGTCTCTTCATCAACTACAAGTTTTACGAAACCATCTGATTCTCCGTATACAAGTGCTTTTCCGATTGCGCGGAATGAGAACTTACCTACTTTTAACTTATAGCCTTTTTCTTTCGCTTCTTGTTCTGTTAAGCCAACAGAAGCAACTTCTGGACTGCTATATACGCATTTTGATACCATAGAGTAATCAATTGGTGTAACTTCTTTCCCTGCAATATGTTCTACTGCAGCAATTCCTTCATGAGAAGCAACGTGAGCAAGTTGCAAACCACCGATTACATCTCCAATTGCGTAAATATGCGATTCTTTCGTTTGATAAAACTCATTTGTTTGAATGTATCCTTTTTCCACAACGATATCTGTGTTCTCTAAGCCAATATTTTGCGTATTCGCTTGTCTTCCAACAGATACAAGCATTTTTTCAGCTTTAAATTCTTTATTCTCACCGTTATGTTCAGCTTGGATTGTTACTCCATTATCTTTTACCAATGTTTCTGGTAATACTTTTGCACCAGTTACCACTTTAATACCTTTTTTCTTGAATAGACGTTGCATTTCTTTTGAAACGTCTTGATCTTCTAGTGGTAATATCGTTTTTGCATACTCTAATACTGTAACTTCTACACCGAAGTCAGCAAGCATAGATGCCCACTCAATACCGATTACACCGCCACCAACGATAATAATCGAACTAGGAAGCGTTTCCATTTTTAGGGCATGATCCGAAGACATTACGTATTCTCCATCTAATTCTAAACCTGGTAATGAATTTGGACGAGAACCTGTTGCAACAAGTACATTTTTTGGAATTAACATTTCATTCTCTTCTCCACTTGCAAGTTCAACTGAAATTGTCCCTGGCATAGGAGAGAAAATAGACGGGCCAAGAATACGACCAATACCTTCAAACACATCAATTTTACCTTGTTTCATTAAATGTTGAACGCCTTTATGAAGCTGCGTTACAATCTTCTCTTTACGCTCTTGTACTTTCGCAAAGTTTAGTTCTACATTGCTTGCAATAACTCCGAACTCTTCGCTTTTTTTAGCAGTTGCATATACTTCCGCACTACGTAAAAGAGCTTTACTAGGAATACATCCTTTGTGTAAACAAGTACCACCAAGATTTTCTTTTTCGACTAGTGCTGTTTTTAATCCTAATTGTGATGCACGAATTGCAGCAACATATCCACCAGTACCGCCGCCAACGATGACTAAATCATATTCTTTTGCCATTATCTCAACCCCTAGCTACCGTTTCTTTTTCACGTACAACGTATTCTTTTGGAGCTTCTTCTTCACGTAACACACGAAGTGCTCCTTCTGCTAACGCTTCTAACTCATCTTCGCCTGGATGTACGATAACATCTGCAATCCAGTCCACTCGCTCTTTTATTTCATCGACAAGAATTTTACTGTATGCCAGTCCACCAGTTAATACGATTGCATCGATTTTCCCGTGAAGTACAGCGCTAGCTCCGCCAATCTCTTTTGCAACTTGATATGCCATTGCCTTATAAATAAGAGTTGCTTCAGGATCACCTTTTTCAACCATTTTCTCTACTTTAATCGCATCATTTGTACCGATTAAACTTACAAGTCCACCTTGTCCGACAAGTTTTTTAATCATTTCATCACGGTAATACTCACCAGAGAAACACATTTCTACTAGTTGCCCTACTGGTACTGTACCAGCGCGCTCTGGACTAAATGGTCCTTCTCCGTTTAAACCGTTATTCACATCGACTACTCTTCCTTTTTTATGAGCACCAACTGTAATGCCACCGCCCATATGTGTAACTAATAAATTTAAATCCTCGTATTTGTGATTTAACTGTTCAGCTACTTTACGAGCAACTGCTTTTTGATTTAATGCATGGAAGATACTTTTGCGTTCCATACCAGCAATGCCACTTATACGAGCAACCGGCTCCATCTCATCTACAACGACAGGATCCACAATGAATGCAGGGATATTTAATCCAGAAGCAATTTCATATGCCAAAATGCCTCCAAGGTTTGAAGCGTGATGACCGCTAAAGCCATTTTTCAAATCTTCTAACATCGCATCGTTTACTGTATAAGTACCGCCTTCGATTGGACGAAGTAATCCACCACGTCCACAAACAGCGTTTAATTTTGAAATGTTAATACCATGAGAATGTAGAACTTCTAAAATCGTTTCTTTTCGAAACTCATATTGGTCGATAATTCGCTTATATTTTCCAATCTGTTCTACGTCATGACGAATCGTTTCTTCTAGAACGGGTCTTTCATTATCAAAAACACCAATTTTTGTGGATGTACTACCTGGGTTAATAACAAGAATTCGATTTACAGACAATGTTGCTACCTCCACTAATAAATTCAAAAGGAAGCGGAAACCTCATAAGAGGTAACCACACCTTTTGTAAAAGTTATATATGAATGATTAGCGACGGCTAATAATATCGTGACCGTTGCGTAAGTAAGTGCTACGAGAATTTTTCAAGCTTGCAATGCGCTCTTCAGCTAGACGATCTGCCGCTACATAAGTTGCTATGCCATCGCGTTTTGAAATTTCGATTACTTTTGCAATCGTGTCATAAATAGACTCAACACGTTTTAGTGCACGTTCTCTATTGTATCCATATAATTCGTCTGCTACGTTAATTACGCCACCTGCATTAATTACATAATCTGGTGCGTATACAATACCCATTTCATGAATGATGTCACCGTGACGATCTTCTTTTAATTGGTTATTTGCAGAACCTGCGATTACTTTTGCTTTAAGTTGTGGAATAGTTTCATCATTAACTGTTGCGCCTAATGCACATGGTGCGTAAATATCGCATTCAACACCGTAAATTTCATTTGGTTCAACTGCTGATGCACCGAATTCTTCTACAGCACGTTGTACAGCTTCTTTATTAATATCTGTAACGATTAATTTTGCTCCTTCAGCGTGTAAATGTTTGCATAGATGATATGCTACGTTACCAACGCCTTGAACAGCAATTACTTTTCCTTCTAAATTGTCAGTACCGAAAGCTTCTTTTGCAGCTGCTTTCATACCACGATAAACACCGTATGCAGTTACTGGAGATGGGTTACCAGAAGAACCGAATGATGGTGAGATACCTGTTACAAAGTCAGTTTCTTCGTGGATAATATCCATATCATCTACTGTTGTACCAACATCTTCAGCTGTAATGTATCGTCCGTTTAGTCCTTGGATATAACGTCCTAGTGCACGGAACATTGCTTCACTCTTATCTTTACGAGGATCACCGATAATTACTGTTTTCGCACCACCTAAGTTTAAACCAGCTGCTGCGTTTTTGTATGTCATCCCTTTTGCAAGACGCAATGCATCTTCAATCGCCGCTTCTTCAGAATCATATGTCCACATTCTTGTTCCACCAAGAGCCGGTCCAAGTGTTGTATCATGAATTGCAATAATTGCTTTTAAACCAGATTCTTTATCTTGACAAAATACCACTTGCTCATAATCATATTTTTCTAAGTATTCGAAGATTTCTAATGTCATTGTCGTTTCCCCCTAATGTTTTACCCTTTTTGGTTTATTTTGAAGCAGTCGCAACTGCCAATGCTAATGAATATACTTTTGTTTCTGCTGAATCAGCACGAGATGTTAAAACAATCGGTGCTTTTGCGCCAGCAATCATTGCTCCTACTTTTGCATCCGCAAAGTATACGAGTGATTTATATAGCACATTTCCAGCTTCAATCGTTGGGACGAGTAAAATATCTGCCTTACCTGCTACATCACTTACTATGCCTTTATGCTCTGCTGCAATTTGTGATACTGCATTATCTAAAGCAAGTGGTCCATCAACGATACAATCTTTAATTTGTCCGCGGCGATTCATTTGTGTTAACATCGCTGCATCAATTGTCGCCTGCATCGCTGGATTCACAACTTCTACTGCTGCAATTGGTGCCACTTTTGGCAAGTCGATTCCTATTGCCTGGGCAACTTCTACAGTATTTTGTATAATAGCAGCTTTTTGTGTTACATCAGGTGCGATGTTCATCGCTGCATCTGTAACGAAAATAAGACGATCATAATTTGGAACTTCAAATGCTGCTACATGTGAAAGTACGCTACCTTTACGTAGGCCCCACTCTTTGTTTAACACAGCCTTCAAAATATTCGCTGTTGGGATGTTCCCCTTCATAAGCACGTCTGCCTCACCATTTCTCACAGCTTTAACAGAAAGTTCTGCAGCCTCTGCATTAGACATTGCTGCAATCACTTCAACATGTTCTGAAGTTTGTAAACCATGTTCTTGTAGCATCCCCATTATTTTTTCTTGATTTCCATATAGACGAAATTGAGCTAGCTGTAATTTAATTGCTTTCGCTACAGCTTCAATTACTTCATGATCTTCAGCTACTGCTACAGCTACAGTTTTTTTAGGCTGTCCCGCTGCTTGATCAATTAAGTATTCTAACTTCATATTTTGTAATCAACCCTTTCCGTCGTCCCTCGTCTATTTATAAAGCAAATACCGTGCCAACTTTTAAAAGTGGTCTTACCAATAATGAAAACGCATTCAAAATGCAGTAAAATCAATACTTTGGAAAATAACAAAAGATTCTGTCTTATTTTGTCGCTTTTTGTATACCATGCAATAAATTGCACAGTACGCAATTTATTGCATGCTATTTTTTGCATGGTCATACTTTTCTAGCTTATAATATAAATTTCGTACGGAAATTCCTAACGCTTTTGCAGTTTGTGTTTTATTCCCATCAAATCTCTCCAAATATTCATGAATAATATTCCCTTCAAACTCTGTCACTAAATGTTCAAGTGGCTTTTCTTCTAATTCAGGTAATAAATGAGATTGCTTTGACTCCACCTGCTCTTCGTTATGTAATGGTGGTAAATGTTGTACATCAATATATATCTCGTTATAATTCATAAAAATAATCGCTCGTCCTAAAATATTTTCAAGTTCTCTCACATTCCCTGGCCATTCGTATGATTGTAAATATAAAATAGCTGAATCAGTGAGCCCTTCTACATTACGACCATAATCTTGATTAATTTTTTGAATCAACCTGTCCGCAATTTTCGGTATATCTCCTTTACGTTGACGAAGAGATGGAATTTGAATTGGAATTTTATTTAATCGATAATATAAATCCTCCCTAAACTTCCCTTCTAGAATAGCCTTTTCTAAATTCACATGTGTCGCTGCAATTACTCGAACATTAATAGGTATCGCTTTCGTTCCACCAACTTTTACAATTTCTTTTTCCTGCAATACACGAAGGAGTTTCGCTTGTGTATTTGCAGATAAC